>JAGOUB010000046.1 GCA_018061525.1 Candidatus Peribacteraceae bacterium | reverse complement strand
AGGTGGTACAGCAGCAGCGCGAGCGGGGGCACGTTCTTGTTGCGGACGTCGGCCGGCAGCTCCTCCCAGGTGCGGTAGGCCGGGTTGTAGACGTCGGCGGCGGGGTCGGCGTCGGCGGGGATGTTCAGCTCGGCGCGCTTGGCGGCGGGCAGGTCGCGGACGCGGACGCGGGTCTCCGCGTAGCCGCGGAACGCGCCCGCCATCTCGGCGGTCTTGCCGTCGTACCAGCCGCCGTGGCTGAAGCGGGCCGCGCCCTCGATGGCCTCGGTGGTCAGGACGTGGTTGATCAGGTCGCGCGCGGTCGTGAAGCGGGTCGTCATGAGTCTTGTCTCCCATAAGTTGGAGGTCGTTCCCGCGACTCAATGCGGGCGTCGCGCTCCCAGGTAGAAACCCTGGTGAACGCGCCGGCCGTGGGTATCCACAGCCTTCGAGGGACCAAAGTCGCCCGGAGGCTGCAGATAGACGGCAGAAAGATATCGCTACCGATGGATTCAAAGTTCGTCCTTACCGAAGTAAGGTTCGCAACAATACGTATTGAAACAATTATTGTCAATAGTCAATATATACAGACAGGTGAGAACGGCTATTCCTCTCATCAAGAAGCCACAAACGTGCTATACTCATGAGATTCCATGAGACAGCAAGAATCCTCGTCCAACCGCTCGGACACCGGCCCGCTCCTGCGCATCGCCATCAACTACCTGACGTCGGTCGGGCAGCGCCCGGACGCCGAGACGATCGCCGAGCTTCGCCAGCGGCTAGAGACCTTGTCCGATGAGAAGATTTCGACCCTGCAGACACGCCTCGCCGTCTATGCACTGCTCGACGGCCAGAGCGGCCGCGACCTGCGCCAAGCCGCCGAGAATTCCTCCACGCTCATCGGCGAGCAGCTCCGCCAGCAGCAGCGCCACGTGCGTGGGGTGCTCGCACTGCTCGTACGGCCGGACACGAACCCGGCCTTGGCCGTGGACGAGCTGGCGATCGACACGCACGGTCAGCCCGTGCTGCTCGGCAACGAGGATCCCGAGCTGCTCTACCAGGAGACGCTCTACCAAGGTGATCCGCAGGCCGAGGCAGCCAAGCTGCTCGGCAAGCCTGGCGCCGACAAGTGGATCAAGCTCGTCAGCCTGGCATTCAAAGACAAGAACATTATCGCCCTACTCGACGGTCTGGGCTTTGTGCCCGAGCAGCTCTACGCCACCAAGAAGTTCCGCGAGGTCGTGAGCTTTCAAGATCTCGCCCATTGCCATGGACTACTGCGTGACCACCCCTATGGCGGCCACGCCCGCGCCCAGTTGCTGCGCCACCTGTTCCTCAGTGGCATCGACCACCAGGCCGGCGGAAGCGTCACCATCGACACCAACGGCCTGTGGGTGAACCTCGAGCGCCGCCAGAAGGGCGCCGCCCACCGGCTGCATGCGCACATCCCCTACCCCTACGCGTCGCTGGACCTGCTCGAGGCGATGCGCGCGCGAGGGTACCTGGAGGTGGAGGACATGACCGAGGCCCAGCTGCGGCGCGCGGAGGCGGACAATGACGTCAAGGCGACCGCCCTCTTCGAGGAGCGACAGGCTCAGCAATTCGTGGAGAGCGCCTGGCGCAACCTGAACGCGGGCATGGGTGGGGCGGCAATGCGCGAGGCCGGGATACTGAAACCAGATTACGAGCGTCTCAAGACGCTGCATCCGCCCGAACTGTACGACGCGATCATCAAGAGCCCCTTCAGCCAGCGTCCGAGCGCCGATCCGCACGCGCCTTTCTCCTACGCTCGCCTGGCGGTCGGCGTCATGCGCCACTACCTGCGCCGTCCGCCGCAGCCCGATGAACAGGCCCCAACCGCCGTCGGCCAGCGCATCGGTCGGCTGCTGGGCGACGCGGCCACGCTGCAACAGCCGGCAACGAAGCGGCACGGGAACGGCTACGAGATCGCGCGCACAGCCGGCGTCATCCTTGAATGGGAGGGGGCCGTCGAACACGTCGTCCGTGTCGTCACCAACGGCGGCAAGCACTCGTACCTCGGCCTGGCGAGCGCACCCGAGATCCGCATCGCCCTCAACCCGGAGAAGGACTTAACCAAGCCGCAGCGCGAGACGTTCGCGCGGCTACCCATGGTGGAAGGGAAATAACAGCAGCAAACTTGTCGCTAAGCGGTCCGAGCCGTAGCCTGAGCCCATGAAGCTCAAGACCCTGTTCAAGCGCGCCGTGGAGATCGGCATCGAGGCCGACCCGCGCGGCAAGAAGCGCATCGACCATCTGCTCAAGAAGCAGAAGGACCGCCAGAAAAAGCTCGACGGAGTGGAGAAGGAGATGTTCGACGAAGAGCGCACCTGGAACCCCTTCCCCGATTGCCGCGTGCTCAATGGCACGGGCGAGGAGGACGTGGTCCGCTTGATGGTGGGCATTGATATCGAAACGCCCGAGTTGCTCTTGGCCGACCGCCTCCGCGAGAAAGGCGAGCGCATCGACGCCATTCTCATCCACCATCCCGAAGGCCGCGCGCTCGGCGACCTGGAAAAGATGATGCCGATGCAGGCCGACGTCCTGATGGGCTACGGCGTGCCGGTGAACCAGGCCGAAGGCGAGCTCTCGCCGCGCATGGACCGTATCCGCCGCTCGATCCACGCCGACAACCTCTTCCGCGTGGAGCGCGCCGCCGAGCTGCTCAAGCTGCCGGCCTTCGTCTGCCACACCATCACCGACAACCTCGTCTGGCGCTTCATGGAGAAGGAGATCTGCCGCGGCGAATTCAACGATCTACAGGAGATCGTGACCGCCATCCTCGAGATCGAGGAGTACCGCCACTACGGCAAGAAGGGCAACCCGCCGCTCATCGTCAGCGGCTCGGGCTCCGGCCGCCCCGGCAAGATCGTGGCCAGCGAGTTCACGGGCGGAACCAACGGTCCCGAGGAATTCTTGGCCCAACAGGCTCGCGCCGGCGTGGGCACGATCCTCTCGATGCACGTCACCGAGAAGACACTGGAGGAGGCCCGCAAGCATAAGGTGAACATGATCCAGTGCAGCCACATGGCCTCCGACGCGTTGGGCGTGAACCTGCTCCTCGACAAGTTGGCCAAGGAAGAGAAGAAGCTCGCCACGCTCGATGTCTCCGGCTTCATCCGGGTCCGCCGCTGAGATGCCGACGATGCTCGAGCTCCTCACCGAGGCCTGGGACCGCTTCCGCCGCACGCCGACCGTCAACGCCGCCGTGCTCTGGCTGCTGATCGTGCCGACGTTCGCGGGCGCCGTCACCGAGCGCCTGGTGGACGCCGCTACGCCCTACTGGCCCGGCTACGTGGCACCCGACTGGGCCGTCTGGGGACTGGCCGCCAGCGCCATCACGGTCAACGTGCTCATCACCTGGGGCGTGGCCGCCGTGCTGCTGGCCGCCCACGGCAAGCCGCGCTCGGAAAAGGCCCTGTTCGCTGCCGCGGCGCCGCTCATTATTCCGCTACTCCTCACCGAGCTGCTGCGCGCCTGCCTGACGCTCCTCTGGCTCCTGGCGCTGATCGTGCCGGGCATCCTCTACAGCCTGCGCACGTCCTTATTCCAGCCGGCGATGGTGGCCGAAGGGCTCGCCTTCCGTCCCGCGCTGCAGCGCAGCATCGCCCTCGTGAAGGGCCGCACGGGCGAGGTGGCATGGCTGCTCATCGGCAGCGCGCTGCTGATCTTCTTGCCGATCGGCTTTATGGCCGGCGTACTCCAGGCCTTCGTGGGCGCCATCGATCCCCGCCTGCTGGCCGCCGTCGACGCCGCCCAAGCGGCTGGCGAAGGCATTGCCGCGACGGTCTATCTCTTTGCGCTCACCGTCCTGTACGAGCGCCTCGCGCACGGCAAAAAATAACCCCCGCGCACGGCGGGGGTCGGGGCGATCGGACCGGATTGGTCAGACCATGGTGTGGGGCGGGAAGGGCGGCGGCCAGTTATCATCGAGCCAGGATGGGACTTCGGGGTAGCCGCGGAAGATCAGCTCCGACCCGTCGGAGTACGTGACTTTCCAGTCATGGCCTTCACCTTCTTCGACGATGCCGCGTTCGACGACCTTGATCTTCAGGCCGGCCTCGACCTTGGCCTGGTGCGCCTTGCGGTCGCGCGCGCCTTGGCCGCGATTGCTGAGCCAGAGACCGCCAAACACCAGTAGAACCAAACCGGCGATGCCGCCGATCACGACGTAGGGGTTATCCCACCACATCTGTCACCTCACTTTGTGTTGTGAAAAGAAATCGCCACTTCGTGCATCATACAATATTTTCTGATTATCACCAGAATACGATCAATAAAAAAAAGACCCCTGCGCGGGGCAGGGGTGATGAGTGCGGACGCCTCGTGGCGTCATTTCGGAAGCGGGACCTCCGACGGCTTGGCCCAAGCCGGGATCTCGTCCTCGTCCTCGATCTTGATCACGCTCCCGTCGGAGTAGGTCAGGACGACATCGAAGCCGTCGTACCAGCCCTTGCTCTCGGCGGACACCAGCGTCAGGCCCGCCTTCAGCTTCTTACGGTGGCGGCGGTGCGCCTCGGTGAACTTCTCACGGGCGAAGAGCCACAGGGCGGCAATGATCACCACGCCGAGACCGACCATGATGCAGCTGAAGCTGCCGGTTCGGGGGTTGTCGCCCATGTTGACTGCCAGCGTGCTACCGCCAAACAACACGACGACGATCATCGTCATCAGGACACGAACAAAGCGGGAATAACCCATGCCTACCTCCATTGGAAAAGAACAACATCGATCTAATAATATTGAGGATTATTTTTTATTAATTGTCAATGTACCACTGTACGAAAATGACCCCTGCCTGCGCGGCAGGGGTCGGTACATCGATAGCCCGGAAGGCTCAAACGTAGGCGGACGGAGGAGGAGGTTGCGGGTGATCGTCCCTAGCCGCAATCCAGGCGAGCGGCGACTTGGGCTCATCCTCGACCGTGATCGTGCTGCCATCGGTGTAGGTCAGGATCCAGTCGCGGCCGTGCGACCACGGCTTCTGCTCGACGCGGACGATGTTCTGGCCGGCATCGCGCTTCTCTTTGTGCAGGCGGCGATAATGCGGACGCTTGTCGATCTGCAGGAAGACGACGACGGCCGCGATCGCCAGCACGGCGAGCGCCATGACAGTCAGGACGAGCGGGTCGGCCAACGGGTCGTTCTCGAACGGCACGAATGGACTCCTTCAAAGATCGAGTGTGGGCTACGAGCAAAATAACACGATTTTGCACCCCGTCGATCATCTTCAGCGACTACGAAAAAGGCGCCGTATGGCGCCTTTTAGTTGAACTGTCAGGAGATCACTTCGTGACCTTCACCTTCTCGACAATCTTGTCGAAGACGGCGACCTCGTGGATGGCGAGCTCCGAGAGAACCTTGCGGTCCAGCTCGATCTTGTGCGTCTTGAGACCCTTGATGAAGACGGCGTACGTCGTGCCGCGGGCGCGGACGGCGGCGGTCAGGCGGGTGATCCAGAGGCTGCGGAAATTGCGCTTCTTCTTGCGGCGGTCGCGGAAAGCGTGCTGGCCAGCCTTGATGACGGCCTCACGCGCCTTGCGGTAGGTCTCGCTGCGCACGCCCTGGTAACCCTTGGCGAGCTTGCGGATCTTCTTATGACGACGATGCCGGTGAATACCGCGCTTAACACGCATGGTTTAGAGGTGAGGGACGAGAGCGGCCATACGACGCTGATCGGTCGAATGGACGAGGAGGGTGCGAGAGAGGCGCTTCTGGCGCTTGTTCTTCTGCATCAGGAGGTGGCCGCGGCTGTTGCGCTTGACGGCCAATTTGCCGGATCCAGTGCGTCGAAGACGCTTCTTTGCGCCGCTGTGGGACTTCTGCTTAGGCATGGGGCCCGGAGTGTAAGGGGAAAGACAAGTGAATGCAACACCTCTTTTACGGTCCGTCAGCTACGGGCCTTGGGGCGAACCACGGCCATGAACTGGTTACCCTGGGCGCGCACGTCCTGCTCCACATCGGCCACGTCGGCCATCTGCTTCAGGACGCCTTTCAGCTTCTCGACGGCGAACTGCTTATTGGTGAGCTCGCGGCCGCGCAGGCGGACGACGAACTTGACCATGTGGCCCTCGCCGAAGAACTCCTTGGCGCGGTCGATCAGGCGATCAAGGTCGTGTTGCTCGGTGCGGAAGCCGAACCGGAGCATCTTCACTTCCGTCTGCTTGCTGTGGGCCTTTTGGCGCTTCTCCTTCTTTTGCTGGGCGTACATAAAGTGGCCGACATCGTCGATCTTCACGATCGGCGGGTTGGCATTGCCCGAAACCTCCACCAAATCGAGCTCCTGGGCGCGCGCGAGGGCGATGGCCTCGGCGATCGGCATCTTCTTGGCGCCTTCTTCGGAAACAAGCAGCACCTCCGGAGCCGTGATCTGCTCATTGGTCCGGGGACGCTTCTCGATTTTCTGGGGGCGGACGAACCGCGACGAACGCTGGCGCAAGAGGAGGACAGGGGGAAAAAGTGCCCGGAGCGTAGCCGAAACAGCCTCTCCGCTCAAGGCAATGGGCGGCTTTTCGGCGTCACTCGGCGACGCGCGAGTAGGCGGAAAGCGAGAGTGACAGGGTATAGAGGCCGCCGGCCGGGCCGGGCGTGACCTCGGTATGGTCCACGGTCATGAAGCGCAGCGGCCAGAGACCGGCCTCCTGCAGCGCGGCGCCGAACGTGCCGCCGAGCAGGTAGCGCACCTGCGGCAGGCGCGAGCCCTGGATGATGTCCTCGAGCGCCTGGGCGAACGTGTCGGATCCGAAGTTGCGCGTCAGCTCGTCGCGGGCGGCCTGGCTGCCGCGGGCGTAGGTGAGCAGGGGCGTGCGCAGGAAGTCCTCGAGCGCCGGCAGGCCGGCGGCATTCTCATGCTCGGTCAGTTGGAGCAGGCGCTCGCGCTCCAACGGCGTCAGGGCGTCGCCCACGGTCAGGAAGCCCGAGAGTTCAAAGAAGAGGAGGACCGACTGCAGGCCCTCGCGCGAGACGCCAAAGCTAACGGTCACCGGCGTGGCGAGCACGCCCGGCTGGTCGGCGGCCGCGGCCTCCCCCACCGTCACCTCGGACATGGAACGGACGGAGCCGTCGCCGGAGAGGTGGTCGCGCAGCATGTCGAACAGGCTG
>JAGOUB010000002.1 GCA_018061525.1 Candidatus Peribacteraceae bacterium | reverse complement strand
GTTCCATCCCGAGGACAAGCATCTGCAGATGACCGGCGAGGACAATGTCACGTCGACCGTTCAGCGCTTGAAAAAGAAGGCGTCGCAGCACCCCCTGTCCAAGAATGAAGCCGAGATTTTGGAGGAATATGAGCGATTGATTCGCGACCGCGGTGAAGCAGCCTGCAATCACATCGTGACGACGTACATCAACACGCACGGCGTTCACGGCTTCCGCACGGAGAAGTTCGAGGAGCCTGCCCGCTCGGGTTCGTGGGTGCTCCTTTCCACGGACGGTTTAGGGGACAACGCTGGATATGTCCCAATCGTTCGCGAGTTGCTCCGCGTCGAACGCGAGGAGAAAAAGGCCGGTCGCCCGTTCGGTGCCAAAGAAGCCGCTCAATGGCTGTCGAATCAGGCGGTTACCCTCTCGAAATTGCCCGGAGCCAAGCGGGACAATATCGGCATCGCCGTCATGAAACTGGCGTGATTCCTGGTCGTGTGAATTGACTCATGATCATATAATGATGTATTATTTAGGTAACCTAAGTATTACGTCGTCACATGATTCAACAGACCTCCGACCAGCTCATCGACGCCGTCTTCGAATTCGGCCGGCAGATGCACCGCCGCTGCGCCGAGAAAAAGGACGGCAACTGGCTCCAGATGCGCGCTCTCGGCCTCATCGCCGAGAACGACGGCTTGACCATGACACTGTTCGCCGAGGCTCTCGACGTGACGTCGCCCTCGGCCACTTCGTTCGCCGGCAAGTTGGTGGACCTGGGCTGGGTCATCCGCAAAGCCGATGACAAGAATCGCAAGCTCGTACGTCTTCATCTGACAGAGGCGGGCAAGGCCGCCTTCCAGGAGCAAATGCTCGCCCACCGCGAGATGATCCGCTCCGTCCACGCCTCCATCTCCCCGGAAGACCAGCTCCAACTGCTGCGCATCCTCCGCCAGATGATCTCCGCCACCCGCTCTTCCTCCTAATTCCTCTCTCGCTATGTCCATCCTCTCTTCGCTCAAGAACCTTCCCGGCGCCGCCCGCCGCCACCCCTGGCGTACGATCTTCATCGTCCTGCCGGTGGCCCTGGTGGTCCTGGCCGTCTGGGGCCTCACCCGCCCGGCCGCTCCCGAGCTCGTCACAGCTGTGGCCGAGCGCAAAGACATCGTCCAGCTCGTCGAAGCCGTCGGTACCGTCGTCTCCGAGCGCGACCTCGCCCTGCAGTTCCCGACCTCCGGCATCGTCGCCAGCGTCCAGCGCAAGGAGGGCGACCGCGTGAACGCCGGCCAGGTGATCGCCACGCTCCGCAACGCCGACCTCTACGCCGGCGTCGCCTCGCAGGTGGCTAACCTCGACTACGCCAAGGCGCAGCTCAAGGCCCTGCAGGAGGGCACGCGCCCCGAGGACATCGCCGTCTCCAAGGCTGATCTGGAGAACAAGAAGGCCTCGCTCGAGGCCGCCAAGGCCACGCTCACTACTGCCGAGAACAACCTCGCCGCCAGCAAGCAGAAGCTTGAAACGCTCGAGACCCAGGCCTCCGTCAGCCTTAGCGGCCAGGTGAGCCTGGCGCAGAGCACCATCGCCGAGCAGCTCCTGAAGGCCGACTCGTCCCTGGGCGAGCTCGACGATATCTTCTCATCCATCAAGCTCTCCGACGCCCTGACGCGCTCCGAGCCCGACGGCGAGGCCGATGTCCGTTCCGCCCGCCTGCGCGCCGGCTCCGCCATCAGCTCGGCCATCGCTGCCACCAGCAGCGCCACTGGCGACTACCGCGCTGCACTCGACGCCTTCCAGACCGCCCGTTCGGCCGTCGTCCAGACCTCGACGGTGCTGACGCAGGCCTACAACCTGGTTAGCTCCCTGCCTGAACTCTCCACCTACACCGCCTCCGACCGCGAGGCCGATAAGGCCTCCATCTCGGCCCTGCGCAGCACGGTCCAGGGCGTGCAGACCACCTTCGACACCAGCGTGAAGGCCCTGCAGGACGCCTCGGCCAGCTATGACACCCAGATCCAGGCCGAGCAGAACGCCATCACTGCCGCCGAGGGTACGCGCAGCCGCGCCAACGCCGACATTCTCACGTACGAGTCATCGGTCCGCATCTCCGAAGCACAGTTGCTGAGCAAGCAGGCGCCCGCCCGCCAGGCCGACATCGCCGCCGCCGAGGCCCGCGTCCGCCAGGCTTCCGCCGACGTCGCCCGCTCCTCCGCCACGGCCGCCAACACCGTGTTGACCGCGCCGGTGGCCGGCATCATCACCCAGGTGAACATCAAGGCCGGCGAGGCCCTGCCCGTAGGTCCGGCCGTCACTATGCTTGGCGACAGTCCGCTGCGCATCGAGATGTTCGTCTCCGAGATCGACATCCCGCGCGTGCAGTTGGCCCAGACCGGCGCCATCGTTCTCGACGCGTTCCCGGGCACCAAGTTTAAGCTCGGCGTCTCCGAGATCGACCCCGGCGCCACCGATAAAGACGGCGTCTCGAAGTACCGCGTGAAGCTCGACTTCGTCTACCGCCACGACACGTTCAAGATCGGCATGACCGGCGACACCGAGATCGTCATCGCAGAGCGCAGCCAGGTACTCACCGTCCCGCGCCGCGCTGTGCTCGAGCGCGCCGACGGCACCGACTACGTCCGCGTGCAGAAGCCCGACGGCACCACCGAGGAGCGCACGGTCACCGTGGGCATCGACGGCGCCGACGGCGAGATCGAAGTTATGACCGGCCTGCAGGACGGCGAGACCGTCATCGTCCTCGAGAAGAAATAATCCCTCCCGCCATGCCCAACCCCGACGCCCCCCTCATCGAAATCCGCGGCCTGAGCAAGTCCTACGTCAACGACGGAGTCGTGTCCCCGGTGCTGTTCGATCTCTCGCTCTCCATCCGCAAAGGCGAGTTCGTCGCCATCATGGGCCCCTCGGGCTCGGGAAAGTCGACGCTCATGCACATCCTGGGCTTCCTCGACGGGCACACCGGCGGCGAGTACCTCTTCAACGGCCAGCCGACCGAGAGCATGGATGACGATGCGCTGGCCCGCATCCGCGCCACGCGCGTGAGCTTCGTCTTCCAGGCCTTCAACCTGCTGCCGCGCACCACCGTCCGCGAGAACGTGATGCTGCCGCTGCTCTACCACCCCACCATCCCGGTCGCCGAGCGCGAGGAGCGCACGCTGCGCGCCATCGCCAAGGTGGGCCTCACCGAGCGCGCCGATTACCTGAGCAGCCAGCTTTCTGGCGGCCAAAAGCAGCGCGTGGCTATTGCCCGCGCCCTCGTCACCGATCCTGAGGTTATCTTCGCCGACGAGCCGACGGGCAACCTCGACTCTGTCTCCGGCCGCGCCGTCATGGAGGCCTTGCAGGCGCTGCACGCCGCCGGCCACACCATCATCCTCGTCACGCACGAGATGCTCACGGCCCAGCACGCCGAGCGCATCTTGCAAGTGAAGGACGGCCGTATCGCCGATGACATCCGCGAATTCGATCGCCTGTTTGCCACCAACATCCAGAACCTCAAGTAACCTCATGCGCCTTTCCGATACCCTCCAATCGGCCAGGAAGGGCGTGACGATCGACCCCACCCGTTCGGCGTTGACGATGCTCGGCATCATCATTGGTGTGGGCGCCGTCGTGCTCATGAGCGCCATTGGCGCCAGCATGCAGGGCGTCATCCTCAGCCAGATCAGCAGCTTGGGCCCGCAGAGCATGATTATCTTCCCGGGTAACGACGAGGGTGGCCCCAATGGCGTGATGGCCGGCTTCGACAGTCTGACGCTCGAGGACATCGAGCAGATCCGCCGCCTGCCGACCGTCACCAACGTCTCGCCCACCATCCTCATCGGAAAATCTATTACCTACGAGCGCCAGACCTCGGGCGCGCAGGTGCTCGGCGTCTACCCCGAGGCCTTCGGCAACTCGTCGCTCACCGCCGCGGAGGGCCGCCTCTTCGATCGTGCCGAGGTGGAGGGCGCCAAGGCCGTGGCCGTGCTCGGTCCCGATGCCCAGGAGAAGCTCTTTGCCGGCCAGGACCCCATCGGCCGCCGTATCAAGATCGGCGACGCCAGCTACACCGTGGTGGGCGTGGCTTCCGCTCTTGGCAGCCAGTTCTTCCAGAACGCTGACGACCGCGTCTACGTGCCGTTCACCGTCGCCCGCACGCAGACCGGCCAGCGTTTCGTGAACTACGTCACCATGGAGGCCGTCACCGATTTCGATACCGCCTTCGCCGACGTGAAGGACCTGCTGCGCCGCCGCCACAGCATCGAGAACCCCAAGGACGATCCCAAGAAGGACGACTTCACCGTTCGCAACTCGGCCCAAGCGCAGGAGATCCTGAGCGGCGTCTCGCTGGGCCTGACGATGTTCGTCACCACCATCGCCGCCATCTCCCTCGTTGTCGGCGGCATCGGCATCATGAACATCATGCTCGTGACCGTCACCGAGCGGACGCGCGAGATCGGCCTGCGCAAGGCCCTCGGCGCCCTCAGTAAGGACATCCTCCGCCAATTCCTGATCGAGGCCGTGCTCCTCACGTTCATCGGAGGTGTCATCGGCATTGTGCTGGGTGTGGGCGGCGCCTGGTTCATCTCGCTGATCGTGCGCCCCCTGCTCGATACCTACCAGTTCGCCATCTCCATCACTTCCATCGTGGCTGCGCTCTTCATGGCCGGCCTGACGGGCCTCGTGTTTGGCCTGTCGCCCGCCCGCCGCGCCGCCGCCCTGCCGCCCATGGAGGCCCTCCGCTACGAATAATGCTGCTCCAAGACACGCTCGCCACCGCGCTTAAAGGCATCACGGCCAACGTGACACGGTCGCTGCTGACCACGCTCGGCATCATGATCGGCGTGGGCTCTGTAGTGCTGATGGTCTCGATGGGCGCCAGTTTCCAGAACTACATCATCAGCCAGGTGGAGAGCATCGGCACCAACACCGTGGAGATCATGCCCCAGGGCCTGGAGAAGTTCGGAGGTGACCTGACAAGCCTCACCTTCGACGACTTCGAGGCCGTCTCGCAGCTTTCCACCGTCGAGCAGGGCACACCCGTCATCATCCTCTCGCAGCCCATGAGCTACGGGAAAGAGGAAGTGAAGCCCTTCACGTTCGGCGCCTACCCGCTGATGGCCGATAACTATGCCCTCAAGCTCGACCACGGCCGCATGCTCGACCAGACCGACGAGAACGGCGCGCGCGCCTCGGTGGTGATCGGCTCCAAGACGGCCGAGGACCTCTTTGGCAACAGTGAACCCGTCGGCAAGCGCGTGACCGTGGGCGAGAATTCCTTCACCGTCGTGGGCGTGCTCAAGACCACCGGCTCGGCCCTGCTCTCGCAGATGGACTCCTCGGCCTTCGTGCCGTTCTCCACGGCCCGCGCTCAGACCGGCCAGAAGCACCTGACGTACATGATGTTCAAGGGCATCGGCGACACCGACCTGGTGACCCAGGACGTGACGGCACTCCTGCGCCAGCAACACCGCATCAAGAACGACGAGAACGACCCGGACAAGGACGACTTCATCGTCCGCAGCGCCGAACAGGCGACGAGCGTGATCGGCACCGTGACCCTCGGCCTGACCATCTTCTTGGCCCTCGTGGCCGGCATCTCCCTCGTCGTCGGCGGCATCGGCATTATGAACATCATGCTCGTGACCGTTACCGAGCGGACGCGCGAGATCGGCCTGCGCAAGGCCGTGGGCGCTATGCGCCGCGATATCATGCGGCAGTTCCTGTTCGAGGCCGTCTCGCTCACGCTCAGCGGCGGCGCCATCGGCATCGTCGGTGGCGCGGGCCTCGGCTGGATGATGGCCAAGCTGGCCGAGAAGTTCCTCGGTCCGTTCCCGTTCATCCTCTCGCCGTCAGCCATCCTCATCGCCGCGGCCATGGCGATCGGCACCGGCCTCATCTTCGGCCTGTACCCGGCGCGTCGGGCGGCAATGTTGAGTCCGATGGAAGCGCTGCGCTACGAGTGATTCAGGCGGCGAGCTGTACGATCACACCGGCCAGTAGGATCGAAACCAAGCCGTAGCCGCCGCTGATGAGCAGCAGCTCCAACGGGCGCTGTTCGTAGATGCGCTGGTGGAGCCAGATAGGCAGCTGTAGGGCCACCCAGGCGGCCAGGCAGATTTCGAGTGCCTCCTGCAGCGAGGAGGGGTGGAAGAGCGAGAGCAGCACGCCGAGCGCCACCGCCTGCACAAATGAGGCGACCGCGCCTTCCCACATCGCGTTCTGGGCGTTGGCCGTGAGCTTTTCCTTGGAGAGGCCGACGCTCTTCATCCAGGCCGGACCGAAGGCGACGGGGGAATACCAGAGCGCACCGAGGAACCACATCGCCAATGCCGAGGCGACCGTACCGAGGACCGTCAGGTGGGTGAAGGACATGGAGAGGGAGGGGAACGAATGTGTCCACTCTAGCGTATTGCCCGCTGGCCCGCCCGAGGGCTAGGCTTTGAGCATCTCTTCCCCTCCATCTTATGCGCCCGTCCCGCCTGCTCTTGCTTGTCCCGATCCTTGCCCTCGCTGCCTGTGCCGGCAGTCAAGAGATCGCGATGGATCATGATATGGACAGCCACGGCGACGTGACGATGGACCAGATGACGGCCGCGCTCGAGGGAAAGTCAGGCGACGCCTTTGATGCCGCTTTTCTGGAGATGATGATCCCGCACCATCAGGGCGCGGTGGACATGGCCGAGCTTGCCGCCGCCAACGCGAAGCATCCTGAAATCAAGGCGCTTGCCGAAGCCATCCTCACTTCCCAGCAGAAGGAGATCGCCGACATGCAGCAGTGGCAGAGCGAGTGGGGCTACGTCGCGCACTGAGCGTGCGGCCCGGTCAGGCGGTTGACTGTGGATCGGTCGGCGACGCTCCATTGCGGTGTCGGTCGTTCTGCGTGGCGTTGGTTGTGGCCGTCGTCCGCTTGGGCTTGCGACCATAGATCGTCTGGATGCGGCGGACGTGGCGGTCGGCGATGCCGGGCCCCGTCTGCACGGCCTTGAGCGCCTCGGCGTCGGTCATGGAAGCGATCGTGTCCTTCACGCCCTCCAGCCGGCGGAGCTTCGGCGTCTCCAGGCACGAGAGCTCCTCGAACTGCTTCACGGCCTTGGAGGGATGGCGGCGCAGGTAGTCCGCCAGCGTCGCGATCACCACGCCGACCGACTGGCGGTAGCCCTTCTCGTCCTGCGAGGTGTACATCATCTGGTACATGAACTCGACCAGGTTGCGGACCTGGACGGCGCGCTCGGGTGAGAGCTCGACGACCTTCTCGGTGGCGTGGCGCACGTCTTCCAGCGTCTTGATGCCCATCGAGACAATGCGTCGGGTCGTCTCCTGCTGCAGGTCGTTGGCCAGCAGGTGGATGAGGTGCGAGCAGATGCGGTTCTCGTTGGCGCCGCCCACATCGAAGGCTTCGTCTACGAGCGGCTGCGAGCGCAGATCGGCCAGCGAGATGATTCCCAGGCGGAGCGCGTCGTCGATGTCGCGCGGCAGGTACGAGATGCGGTCAGCCTTGTTCACCATCTGCGCCTCCAGCGTGTGGCCGTCGCCGTCCGCGCGAGCGGCGTGCTTGTCGAGGCCGTGGAGCGTCTCGAGGTTCAAGTTGAGGCCGCGGTGCTGGGTGCGGTTGCCGGCCAGCAGCTCGACGATGCGCAGCGTCTGCTGGTTGTGCTCGAATCCGCCCTCGGACCCATTTTCCAACAACCAAGCACTGAGCGCCTGCTCGCCCTTGTGGCCGAACGGCGGATGGCCCAGGTCGTGGCCGGCGGCGATGGCCTCGGCCAGGTCCTCGTTCAGGCGGAGTCCGCGCGCCAGGCTTCGGCTAAGGAAAACGACCTCGCTGGTGTGCGTGCCGCGGGTGGTGAGCTTCTGCGGCGAGATGGCGCTGTAGACCTGCGCCTTCCCGTCCAGATCGCGGTAGAACTTGCTGTGGACGATGCGCCCCACGTCGATGGCGAAGCGCAGGCGGAGATCCTCCATCTTGCCACTCTCCTCGTGCATGCGACCGAGCCCGTCCGCGTGCTTTACGGCGTAGGGCTGCAGGATGGAATCGTGGGCGGCGATGAGCGAGTCGTGGTTGAGCATAGGTTGGCCCGTCAGCATAGGAGTCCGGCCGACGGTGGGCAACGAGCAGGCGGACGCTCAGTTTCCCCAGCGCCAGCGGGCCGGCTCGCCCGTCTTGGCGGCGATCCAGATGAGCACGACGGAGACCACGGTCATCCAGGCAAAGAAGCCGATCAGCGCAGTCGGCGGCAGGTTGTCGGGGTACCAGGCGGTCAAGACCGCCGAGGGCAGCAGGTAGAGCGCGATGGCCGCCAGGGTCACGAGCCAGCCTTCCCAGGTGGCAGGCGTCCAGCCGTAGCCGTAGCGCTTGGCGCGGAACCAGAGTTTCTGCATGCCATAACCCTAGCAGAAGGGGATTGAGCGGTCCTCTCTTTTCACGTAGGATCTGGCGGCTCAGTCGCGTTCTTTCCTTGTCCTCCGGCAACCGTGTGGGTCGATACCGAAGTAGTCAAACGGGCCTGACTGTAAATCAGGTGGCTTATGCCTTCGAAGGTGCAAATCCTTCTCGGCCCACCATTCTCGAATCAAGTTGCCAGGAAGATGAGGGAGGTTTTTACTGTGGGCAGATGTCTCCCCGCAATGAGCATCATGGGCTGCCGCGTTCGCATGGCGGCTCGTCCCATTCCACCAACCTCACCACCGTCGACGAACAGCGCCACAACGATTGGCACGGCATCGTGGGGCATCCCACGCCCGACGGCCTCATTCGCCATCTCTTGCTTGTGCGCGCCACCCGACTGCGGCTGTCGCTGCCGCCGAGCGTCGTCGAGGACGGCCTCTCCATCCTAAAGCCGAACGACCTGGCCGGCATCTATGAGTCGAAAGCGTTGCTCATTCCCAGTCAACGCGCCGACGGTCTCCGTAATGCCACCCGCCATCGCATCCATCGTTGGAGCCACATGAGCGAGGAGCTTCGCCTGGCTGACCGCGTGGTGGGCTCGCTCTCCGGCAGTACCGACCTAAGCCAGGACGCGGCCAGGATTTCCGATGCTTTCCAGGGCTTCTTCCAAACGGTTGATCCCGCTGAGCATATCCGCCAGATTCTGCTCGAGCACGATCAGCATAACGGCCAGATCGCCTGGTCCAAGCCGATCCTGCCCGGCGTCCGTTCCGATCTCCTCGATGTGCTCAAGGGCGCCAAGGCCGAACGGCAGGGCGAGGCACAGCAGCGCCGGTTGCTCGATATCGTGTTCGGCCATCTTGATGCCGTCGAACGCCAGCGCCATCGGCTGAAGCCATCGCTCGATGACTTGCAGGATTACCAGCAGTGGCGCCATGAGGTGCAGCGCCGCCGGGCGGAATCTATCGATAGTTGCGGCCAGAGGCAGGCCTGAGCCTCACTCGGTCGCCACGTTCTGGGCCGAGTCCCACTTGGGCTCAATGAAGACGAAGCTCGTGCCCTTGCCCTCCATGGAGTAGGGCGTGCCGGGCGTGACGTAGACGACGTCGTGGGCCTTAAGCTTCAGGATCTCGCTGCCCAGGTCCATCGTGTATTCGCCGTCGATGATGAACATGGCCTCGGTACAGGTTTTGTTCACCTTGCGGCCCTGCACGGGGTAGCGGCCGTCCTGGATGACGTAGGCGCACGAGAGGCGGCCGGTGGGGCAGTCGGGGTAGAGGTAGCACTCGCCGCCGTCGATGTTGTACTTCTTGGCTTGGTCCTTCGGAAAGTAGACGTTCGACATGGGGGTTGGGGAAAGGGGATCAGGGGATGATGAGGTCGCTGGGATAGCGCGTGATGTTCTCCTTGCGGCCGTCTTGGTGGAAGACGACCACGTCCTCAATGCGGCTACCGCCGATGCCGGGGTAGTAGAGGCCGGGCTCGACGGTGGTGACCATGCCGGGCTCCATCGTGTCCTTCCAGCCTTTGCCGAGGCTCGGGTCCTCGTGGACCGACAGGCCCAGCCCGTGGCCGGTGCGGTGCATGAAGCCTTTCTCGCTGCCGCTCTCGAAGCCGCGCTTCTTAAATTCCTCGACAGTGAGGGCATAGATATCGCCGCAGACCGAGCCGACCTGGATCTGATCGAGGACGATTTTCTGCACCTCCTGCACGGCCGTGTGGATGGCGAGCGCGTCGGCGGAGGGCGTGCCCTTCACGTACGTGCGCGTCATGTCGGCGTAGTAGCCGGTGACGTTATCCATCGGGAAGATGTCGACGATGATGGTGCTGTTGGCCAAGAGTTCGCCGTGGCCGTCGTCGTGCGGGCGTGCGGCCTGCTCGCCGGAGGCCACGATCATGCCGTGGGGGTTGCTGAAGTTGCGCTCGATGAAATAGAGCTGCACCTGCGCCTTCACCCACTCGCTCGTGAGGGGCTTGCCGTTGTGGATGATCTTGGAGCCCTCGATCGTGCTGTCGGCCAGGATTTTGCGGACCAAGTCGTAGGCCCCCTCGGTGACGCGCTGAGCCTTGTCCATGAAGCCGAGCTGCTGCTCGGTCTTGTGGCGCTGCTCGCGCGCGAAGTCGTGGATGGAGAGCACAATGCCCGCGGCCTGCAGGGCGGTGGCCCAGCCGTAGGGGAGTGCGGCCGAGACGGCCAGCTCCTTGGTGCCCTGCTCGCGCAGGATGGCGATGAGCGCGCGCTGCTGCTGCGTGGCCGGCACGTCGATACTCTCGGCCTTCTCCAGGTAGGGCTCCAGCTTGATGAGGTTCAGGGTGCTGCCGAGTGCCTTGAGGCGCTCTTGCTGCACGCCGTATTCCCGGGCGTCAAAGTAGGCGCTGTCGTTGCCAGCGGCATCTCTGAGGTACAGGAACACGTCCGGCGCGGTCAGTCCGGTGCGCGCGCGGATCTCGGGACTGGAAGCGTCGACGAGGAGTTGGGGGAGGGCCATATGTGGGGAGTGTAGCAAAGGGAGGGAAGTGATCCCCCAGACGGTTGCCCGTCTGGGGGATGGTGCTGCCGGAGCAGCTGGTTTGTCGGAGCCACCTCATGGTGGCGAAATCAGTACACCCGCTTCACGCAAAGGGTCGGGGTCTTGACGTACAAGGCGTCGAAGGCGTGCATGAGCGGGCGATCGCCCGAGAGCACGAGGATGTTGCCACCCCCGAAGTCTTCGGCGTAGATCCTCGCCAGGGCGGCGTATTCCGCCCCCTGTTCGAGGACCTTCACCTTGATCTCGTCCGTCGTCAGGCCACCGTACCAGCGCTGGTAGAAGCTGCCGTTCTCGCTGATGATGGTGGTGATCAGCCGGGCCGGATCCCCGTAGAGGTCGCCCATGTAGCCGTAGTCACCCCGGAGCAGACGATCCAAGGCTTCCTGGCAGTAGGGGCGGAGCCGACCCTTGCAGCGATCGCGATCGCACATCTCGAGCTGCAGGGGGAAGCTGCTGCCGACCTGTGCCTGGAAAGCCGTGAGGCTGTCCTGGCAGCGCGCCGTAAACTCGTCGTACGTCAGCCCCACCCGCTTGAGGATGGCGGTGCTGTCGCCCTCGAAGTCGCCGATGCCCAGGACGAACCGGTGCTTGATGCCGAGCTTGGAGAGGCCGTGGGACAGGGGGCCGGACACCCGCGCGAACTGCTGGGCCACCAGGCCGACCTCGCGGCCGACCGAGTCGAAGGTGTAGAAGTAGGGCTGGGACGGGTTGCCCGACAACTGGTAGCTGTAGTCCGGGCAGAACGCCCCGGTCACGACCAGCTCGTCCTTGCGGTTGAGCGTGTCCACCAGCAGGCGCTGCATCGTCTCGTCGGGGATGACCATGTTCAGCGAGTACAGCAGCTGCGCGAAGCGGCTGCCTTCCTCACCGAACGCGTCCGTCAGGATCTGGACCTTGGAGCGCACGTGCTTTTCCACGTGCGTCGTCGGGTCCACACCCTTGAAGACGTCGGTCACCTTCATCTTCCAGGAGCTGCGGGCGGTGCCGTTGGCGGCCTGGAACATGGTGACGCGGCTGGGCAGGCCCCGGCTCTCCTTCGCAGTCATGTGGGGGCGGTGGACCAGGTCCACATCGAAGACGTTGTTGAGCTTCAGCTCCATGAGGCGGTACAGCAGGGCGGCGGTCGCGGTGTCGGCGTTGTTCAGCGCGAGGCCGAGGATCTCCGCCACCTGGCGGGGGTCCTTGGCGTCGTCGAACGACTTGGACGAGCGCTCGCCGGTCATCCGGTCGAAGTAGAAGCGCGGCTCGGGGGTCTCGTTGATCGTGCCGTGCATGCCGGTCAGGGTCGCGATCTGCTCGAAGCCGGGGTAGTCGTTGTCGGTGCGGCGTTCGTGCAAGCGGTGCGCGACGTCCAGCAGGTCAGCCAGGTCAGCCTGGAAGGCGGCGGCGGTCGTGTTCATCTGCGGTCTCCATCGGGGGTTGAGGTGTGGTGCGACGTGCACCGTTCTAACTTTCTAAAAACCCTTCCTTTGCGTCGGTCGGGCAGGATGACGACCGCGAGGGATCGGCATGCTGCCAGGTCGAGTGAGCGGTGGTGTAAGAGTCCAAAAAGCCCCCCTGTCTTGCGGAGGGGGGCTGTGAGTCGCGTAGTTTCCTAGTGAATCCCTTATTGCGACACGTGCCCGCCTCCCTTCGTCGTAAAGACGTTCCAAAGGTGGCGGCCGGCGCAAATGTACATGGACTTCACTGAGCGGTGAGTCTAGGCCTGTTTTTCTTGCCGTCAAGAAAATGGTGAAAAGCGCTTTCCTGAGCGGCCGGGTTTGCCTAGAGTGCGCCGGCGTTTCGCCCGTTCAAACCCCTGTTTCCCTGAAGGAAGGTGTCCCGTGAAGAGGCCCCCGTTATTCGTCCTGATCGGCATCCTGCTGGTTGCCGCCGCCGGCCTCGGCTATTGGGGCGGTATCTCCGACCAGCGTCCGGCCCCTGTCACAGCGCCCGTCGGCAACGAGTCGCTCGTCGTCCCGTTCGAGACCGCGAAGGTCTACGACATCCCGGGCGGCAAATGCACGTTGTACGACTCGTGCCCCACGAACCGGCTGTCCGTCGCCACCATCGTCCAGGACGGCCGCTATCCCGAAGAGGGCCAACGCGTCAACGCGCGCTGCACGGAGGCGATCCTCGTCTTGGAGGGCGAACTGACCGTCACGCTCGACGAGAAGCCTGTGATCCTCAAACCGGGAGACCTCGTCTACATCACCCCCAAGACGCCCTACTCCGTCGAAGGCAAAGGCAAGGCGGTCGTGATGATCGAACCGAAGTGGGACAAGACCCAGAACACGCCCGCTCCCGCGAAATGACAACCGGCCGCTCGCGGCCACCGGCCCGGACAACGATGTCCGGGCTTTTTCTTGCATCAAAAAATCCCGACTTGCTCCTGCAAGTCGGGGGGTTGGGCTCGGTTCTCCCGTCGTGGGAGAGCCGTGCGGATGAGAGTGTTTCACTCGTTCAGGTGATCGCCGTCGACCGCCTCGGTCTGGGTGGTGGAGCCGCCGCCCGCCTGGATGAGGTCATAGACCTCTTGGCGGTGAACGGGGACGTCCTTCGGGGCGACGATCCCCAGCTTGACTCGGCCCTCGCCGATGTACTCGACCGAGACGACGATGTCATTGTTGATGACGATCGCCTCATTCTTCTTCCGTGTCAGAACGAGCATAGAAGCCTCCTAGCTTCATGGTTCGTCTGTGGTGGCCGTGCCGCCTCGTGCTGCACAACTCCTCAGACCTTCGGACAATAGCTGCAAAAACGACGAAATGTCAAGTTTCGTCGGCTTCGGTTTCCCCGCATCTGTCAGCCATGTTTTTACTCCACGCGCAGTCCGCGGCGGATGGCGAGCCAGAAGCCGCCGAGCGCCAGGGCGCCGACGATCCAGAGCTCGGGTCCGCTCTTGGGAATGGACGGGGCGAGGGGTGCGCCGCTGTGCAGGCCGGCGTTGCCGACCTGGCCGAGCGGCACGATCCGTCCGGTATCGGAGCTGGGCATCATCGGAGCGGCGCCGCGCATGGTCTCGATGGCGTAGGGGTTTACCTCGATGGTAAAGGGCGTCGGGTCAGCCTGGCCGCCGGTTGGGGTACTAGCGATCGGCGAGCCCGAGATGACGGAAGCGGGAGGCACGACGGGCGCGCTAGAGGAGGCGGCGGTGGGAGCCGAGGGACGCAACGGGCTCACGGCCGGAGCGCTGCTGGCTGAGCCCGCGGGGCCGAAGCCTGCCGGACGGCTGCTGGAAGCCGGGGGCTGCAAGATCCCGTCTGCGGTCGAGCTTGCGGCGGCAGCCGGGGCGCCGCCTTCTTCGATGATCACTTGGCCCACGAACGGGATGGCGTCGGTGGTGCTCAGGAAGTACGTGCCCGCGGGCATGTTCTCGGTGATGGTGGCCACGCCGGCGCGGCGGGGCTGGAGCATCACGGAGAAGAGCGGCTCACGGTCGGGGATCGGGTTCATCAGGGTCACGGTGTGGGCGACGGTGTCGCTGTTGCGCAGCGCCACGCGATCGCCGGCGCGTACCGTCAGGCTGGTGGGGCTGAAGCCGGCGGCTGTCACTTCGAGCACCGCCGAGGGCACCGCCTGTCCCTGCAGGATCCAGCCGTTGCCGACCGCGGCGAACAGGCCGACGCCCACGGCCAGCAGCACGCCGAAGATGGCGGCGGGGCGGGGCGAACCGCGCGGCACGGCCAACGCTGCGGAGGGCAGTGTCTTGGAGTTGGCGGGAGCGTCCTGCCGCGGCTGGTCGGTGAGGTCCCAGTGGGGGTTGAGCTTGGTCATGCGACGGGGGAGGCGGAGAGCTGGCGGCGGAAGGCGCACCACATGCCGACGACGGCGGCGATACCGATCAGGACCATCGCCATGTCATCGACACCGGTCTTGCCGGCGACGGTCTTGTTGCCGGGCGACGTGAGCTGCTGCATTCCCACGGGCGTGGGGCCGGTCGTCACGGATCCGATCAGCGGGGTGGTGGCGGTGTTGGGTTGGCCGATGACGACAGCCACCTCGCGGCTGTAGTCGCTCTCGACGCCGTCGGCGTTTACGGCGCGGACCGCGAAGAAGTAGCGGTCACCGTTGGGTAGACCGGTGATGGTGTCGCCGGTGGCGCCGGCGGCCAGCGTGCGGCGCTGCGTGTAGACGCCCGAGACGGTGCTGTAGTAGACGTGGTAGCCGGTTGCGCCGGGAAGCATCTGCCAGCCGATCAGGGCGCTGCCGTTCTGCGTTCCGATCGCCACACCCTGCACCTGCTGACGGCGGAACTCGCTGCTGCCGGTGGTCAGGCTCGACGAGGACGACATCGGGATGATGCTGCTCGAGCTGGAGCTGCTAGGGAAGGAGAGCGACGAGCGGGACGACGACATGACGCTCGAACGGCTCGACGATGAGACGGTGCTCGACGAAGAGGCGACGGACGACGAGCTGGCGGCCGAGCTTGAGACGGCCGACGAGACTGACGAGCTGCTGGCGGCCGGGGCGATGCGCACGGACAGCGACGGCTGCGAGCCGTCGAGGATGTTCGTGCCGCTGGCGGCCGAGCCGCTCATCGCGAGCGTCTTGGCACCCGAGCCGGTCAGCTGATAGAAGCTGAGGATCGTACTTTGGTCGGCGGCCTTGAGCGGACGGAGTCGCAGCGTGGCCACCAGGATCTGCTCGTCGGCCGGGGCGCCGCTGCTGCCGGCCGTGGCCGAGAGCTTCACGTAGCCTTCCTGAGGAAAGAAGCCCGTTTCGGCGGCGTTCACACCCGGGAAGGCGCCGTCCACCGACAGGATCGAGCCCGTCAGGGCCTCGGGGTCGTAGGCGATCCAGGCCTGCACCTTGCTCACCGGCAGTTTGCCGGGGTTGGCCAGGTAGAGGTTTACGTCCACCGACGAGCCGACCATGGTGATGGGCGTCAGGTAGTTCTGCTGATCGCGGGTGAAGGGCGCGCACGGTACATCGGACGACGACGAGAGTTGGCCGGCGAAGGCGCCGGTGCCGGCGCGCGGGTCGTCGCAGGGGGCGCCGAACACGAAGAGGGCGCCGCCGGCGGTGGGCACGTCCTGGGCCGCGGCCACCGGGGCGAGGGCGCTCAGCACGAGGGACAGGGCCAGCAGGCGGGAGAGGATGCGCGTCATGGTCAGCGGGCGGAATCGATCATCTGCAGGATCGCCATCGCGTCGGCGGCCGTAATGGCACCGTCGCGGTTGGGGTCGGCCTTCAATTGGGCGCGCGTGGCTACGGCGTAGCCCTCGCTCAGTTCGAGCGCCGTCGTCACGTCGGCTTCGTCGAGCGCGCCGTTGCCGTCCAGGTCGCCCGCCATCACCTCGAGTTCGTTGGCCTGGATCGGGCCGATGGGTTCCACTTCGCCGGCGGTGCGCAGACCCACCGTGAACGCCGCAATCACGCTGAGCGCACCGGCGCCGATCGTGCGCAGCATCTTGGCCGTCAGGACTGGTGTGTGTTTGGACATTTCCTCTTAGTATAGGCCAATACGCTTTTTCCCTCAATCGGGCGGCATTGACGGGATCCTCTGAACGTTTCGCCATATTCACAAGCTAGTCAGCCGCTTTTGATGCGCTATACTGGCCCGGTGAGCCAGATCTACCTCTTCCAAGGCGAGAACGACTACGCCCTCGCCCGGGAGAAGCAGCGCTGGATCCGCCAGTTTGCCGAGCGTCACGGTGCCGATAACCTCCAGCGGCTGACGGGCGACAGCCTCAAGCTACGCGACCTGTTGGACGCGATTTCGACCATGCCGTTCCTCGCCGAGAAGCGCCTGGTGGTCGTCGAGCCCGCCCCAGACCTGGAGGCCGAGGAGTGGGTGACGGTAAAGGCCTCCATTCATCCCGACGTCCTCCTGTTGCTCGTCGATCGCCGCGCGGCCACCGGCGCTAAGGCGCGCCGCAAGAACTCAAACGCGAGCAAGGGCCTCGAAGCCGCCGCCGACACTGTAAAGGACTTCCCGGCGATCGACCGCCGCGGGCTTGATGCCTGGCTGCGCACCGAGGCCGAAGCCGCCGGTGCCTCATTCGCGACCGGCGCCGCCCAGTCTCTGGTGGAATTGGTGGGTGAAGACCAAGGCCTGCTCGCGGCCGAGGTGTCCAAGCTGGCCGTGGCCGCCGGCGGCGAGCCCATCTCTCCGGTCCTGGTGGAAGAACTCGTCTCACCCTCCGACGAGGGCGTCATCTGGCGCATTACCGACCTGATCGGCCGCGGCCGCCCCGTCGAGACCTATGCATTCGCCCGGCGTTTCCTCGATCGGGGCGGCGAGCCGTTCCAGCTCTGGAACACGCTGCTGCTCTTTGCCCGTCACGCGGCCGTGGTCGCCTCGGCCACCAGCGGCGATGACCCGGTGCGCGAGGGCGGCGTCCCGTTCCCGATGGTCTCGGCTCTGCGCTCGTTCGTGGCCGGCCGGCCACGCGCCGAAATCTTGGGGATCGTCCAACTCTGCTGTGACCTCGACAAAGCCCTCAAGACCGGCGAACTGAAATCGAGCGACGAGGCCAACGCCGAAATCCTGGCCGCGCTCGACCGGCTGCTGCTATCGCTCTGCAAGACCGTCAGCCGATCTGGTTGATCTGGTTGAGCAGGTCCTGCTCCGCCTGGTTCTGGGTGGTTTTGTCGTTCTGTTCCGCAGCCTGGCGCTCGGCCGCGCGGCGGCGGCGCTCATCATCCGTCTGCTGGATCTGCTGCTGCTGGCCGATCTTGTCTACGTCCTGGGTGTACTTTTGGTCGATGGCTGCCAGCTGGTTCTTCTCGTTCTGGAGGATGTCGCGCAGGTTCTGCACCTGTTCCGGCGTCATTACCGGCAGGATGTTCACCCAGTACTGCCGCTCCTCGGCATTCATACTTTCAGACGCGGCGATCAGGGCGAGCACGTCGCCGAACTGCGCCTGCACTTCCGGCGGAATGACGATAGACGAGGCTCCCGTCGCCGCTGGCTGGCCGGCGGTGGCGCCGTCCCCGGGCATCAGGCGACCTTGAGGATCTCGAAGTCGAGCGTGCCCGAGGGTGTCTGCACCGAGATGATCTCGCCCTTGTGGCGGCCCAGAAGGCCGCGGCCGATGGGCGACTCGTTGCTGATCTTCTGCGCGAAGGGGTCGGCCTCGGTGGCGCCGACGATGGTGTAGGCCTCCGGCTCGTCGTCCTTGCCTGCGCGGCGGAAGGTGACGGTGGAGCCGATAGAGATCTCCTTGCCTCCGCTGGAGGAGGACTTGGCCTCGGTGATGATCTTGGCGTGCTTAATCTTCTCCTCGAGGTCGATGATGCGACCCTCGACGAAGGCCTGCTCGTTCTTAGCCTCCTCGTACTCGGAGTTCTCGGAGAGGTCTCCGTAGGAGATGGCCTCTTTCAGGCGCTGGGCCACTTCCTGACGGCGAACCGTCTTGAGTGTCTCCAGCTCCTCCTTGAGCTTCTTGAGTCCTTCCTTAGTGACGAGCGTCTCGGCTTCGTCGCCCGTGTCATCGTCGCCGATGATCGGGTCGTCGCTGTGAGCGGCAGAAGAGCCCTCGGAGCCGAGTTCTTCGTCCTGGAGTTCGTCGTCGTCGGTGGGGTCGTCGTTGAACATGCCGGCCGAGTATACGGGCGGTCTGCCGCCGGCGCAACGCGCTATTCGGCCCGACGCGGGGCTTCGGGACGGCAGGGGAGTGAATCGATGGGGTGAGCCTCAAGCGCCCGGGCCAGGTTTCCGAGCAGGTGCAGGGAGCCCACGAAGGTGATGTCGGACTTGGCGGCCAGGACCTCCACGGTGCGGGCCTCGGCCAGCAGGACGTCGTCGCCGTCGGGCGGTACGGCCACGGCCACGTCGAGACGGCCCTGTTCCAGGTACTCGCGGACGTTGGGGCTGCGCGGTTCGTCCAGGCGGTGGAGCAGGCCGGTCGGCACCGAACGCGAGAGGAAGAACTCGTGGGCGTTGGCGGTGGCCAGCAGCACCGCGCCCTGGCGCTGGAGCGACTGCACCGTCGGCAGTAGGGCGGTCAGGTCTTCGAGGTCGTCCACGCAGAGGAGCACGCGCCGTTCGGGGGGAGAGAATCCGAGTCCGAGGAATCCGAGCAGTAAGGCTGAAGGCAGATCGATGGCCGCGCCGAGAGCCGACTCGTCGCCGTTGGGACGAGGCTGGCTGACGCGGGCAGCCACCGCTTGGCCGTCGCACAGGTGCGGCTCGGTGACAGGCAGTAGTCCGAGCGCAGCGCGGGCCGCCAGGCGCGGCAAACTTTCGCCGGTGGCGGCGCGGGTGAGGGCGCCCAGGCGGCCGGCGTGCAGGTGACAACCGACGACCAGGGCGTCTTCTTGGGTGACGAGGAATTGCGCGCCGATGGGACCGGAAACGCGGAGCGCGGCCGCCAGCGCGGCGGTCTTCTCTCTCAATTGACGCAGTGAGCGCAGGCTCAGGCGCTGGGCCGGTAGCACCATCGTCTCGCGTCCGTCCTCGGCGCCGAAGCGCTCGAGCGTTTCACCGACGGTGAAGACGATGAGCGCGCCGTCCTGGGCGACGGCCTCCACGTCGATGAGCTCGCCGGCCTCGGCCGCCGCGATCATCACGAAGGCGTCGCGGCCCACGGTCGGCCGGTCCTCGAACCAGCCGCGTAGGGCGGCAGGCGTCTTGGCTACCAGCGTGCGACCGCCGGTGAGGCCGTGGCTGCCGCGTAGGAGCAGGGGATAGCCGATGAGCTCGCCGCTGCCGGCCGCGCTCTCGGCGTCGGCGGCTTCGCGCCAGTCGGGAGCGGCCAGGCCGATGGTGGCACAGAGGGTGGCCAGGCGGCGCGGGTCGTCGATTTCTACGGCCTTGGCGGGCGCGGTGCCGAAGGCGGGCGCGTTGTCCTGCATGAGCGCGGACCACGCGACGATGTCGCGCTCGGCCGCACCCCAGGCGGCGGTGGCGGCGGGCTCGGCCAGGCGGCGGAGCTCGGCGAGCGTCTCGCCCGAGAGGTCGCCGGCCACGTGCAGGCGGCAGCGCTCGCGGTCGCACGTGGTCCATGGGTTGCCCGTGACGATGGCCGTGCGGTAACCGTGCAGCGCCAACTCGCGGGCGGCTTCGCCCACGGCCCAGTCGCCGTCGCGTCCGCCCGGCGAGGCGGTGGGGCCGAGCACCGGGAAGAGGATGGTCGACCGGCCGGCGGCCGCGGCCGAGCCGCCTTCGCGGCAGCTCAGGTAGGCGGTGCGGCGGTCGTCGCCCTCGGCGCGCAGAAAGTGCAGCTCGGGCAGGATGCCGGCCTGGCGGCGGAGCGCGGCGATCTCCTCTTCGGGTTGGTTGGCGCGAATGCGGCCGATGACGCGGTCGGAGAAACCATCCTGCTTCAACTGCCAGAGGAGCTCGGTCGAGAGCGGTGCGCTGGCCTGCTGGAAGAGTTCGCGACGCAGGCGGACGGTGTGTTGGACGGCTTGAAGGAAGACGAGGTCGATGCCGGTGGCGGCGTGCACTTGGTTGAGTCCCCAGTCCTGCTCGAAGGCGCTGGCCACGGCCAGCAGGCGGCGCGGGCCCGGCTGCTTGAGCTCGCGGCGCATGTCGGCGGGCGTGAGCGGCGGCGATTGCAATCCGTCGGCCCCGATGGCCAGCGAGCGCACGGCCGACTGCAAGGCCTCGCCGAAGGTGCGGCCGGCGCCGAGCGCGTCGCCCGAGAGGCGCTCGCCGGCGAACATGGGCGTCAGCGGGTGGGCCGGCCGGCGGCGGAGCGCGGGCGGCAGGGCCACGGCGACGCCGTGCAATTCCGGCGGCGCAAGCAGGAGCTGGCGCACGCCGCGGCCGAGGGTGAGCTCGGCGTGGAGGCGGGCGACGGGGAGATCGTGGAGATGGCCGAGTAGGGCCGAGAGGCGGTGTAGTCCCGGCTCGAATGACAGGGCGCGCGCCGCGCCGCGTTGCTTGTGCACCGAGAAGACGACGACAGCGGCACCGATGCATTCGAGGGCGCCGGCCAAATGCTCGGCGTCGCGGCGCAGTGAGGCGCGCAGTTCGGCGGCGACGGTTTGGGCGGGCGCCACCAGCATGGGCGTGCCGGACTCGGGCGAGAGGGGATCGATGCCTTCGGCGTCGCCGACCGCCATCGCCTCGCCGTCGCGGCCGCGCAGCACGAGCACCGCCACCAACTGGGCGCCGGCCACGTCCTCCTCTACCAACACCGTCTCTTCTTGGAGCAGGAGATGGCGCACGCGCTCCTTCAATGTCTGCACGTCGGGCGCCGCGAACTCTCTCTTGAGGCCGCGCACCGCCACCGGATAGCCGAGGAACTCGGCCGCGCGCAACGACTCATCGAGGCTGCGGCAAGAAATGGATTTGCGGATCTCGGTCTCGCCGGCGCTCACCTCGAGCAGCCCCAGAGGACGCGCGGCCAGGTCACGCAGGCGCGGCAGCGGCGTGTCGGCCGCCTCCACGCCGTAGCGGCGGAGCACGTTGGACGCGTCGAGCGCCAGGCCGGCGGCCAGAGCGATGCGGCCGGCGGCGGTGAAGACAATGGACTTGGGCTTCTCGGCCGCGAGCACGCGCTCCAGAAAATCGGGATGGAGCGGCACGCGATAGAGACGGTCCGCGCCGCCGTCGCCGTGCAGGTCGGGCGCGACCATCACCACCGTCTCGCCGCGGGCGCGGAGCGCGGCAATGGCTTCGGTCACGACGGCTTCGAGTGCCGGCGCCTCGGCCGGTCCCGGTCCGAGGACCAGGATGGGGCGTGACGCCGAATCGGACGCGCCGTCGAGCGAGGCTTGGGTCATGTTGATGCCTATCTAGCCTACGGGTCCGAGGCGGTTGACGGAAGGTGCGTTCAGATGCGCTTCAGCGCAGCCGGGCGAACGCGTAGACCGTGTCGAACGGCGGGAAATAGACCGACAGGCTGAGGACGGAATCCAGCTTGGTGCCCTTGGGCAGCAGGTAGGTTTGCGAACCGAGGTTGCCTTTGAGCACTCCGAGCGCAATCGGCTGGTCGCGGGGGTCGCCTTCGCTGTCGGCGCTCAAAACGAGGCGCAAGAGCGGGGCTTTCTGCACGGCGATGTTCTCCAGGCGCACGGCCAGGCGTCCATCCTCCAGGCGCATCACTTTCACTTGGCCGCCGGCACCGTGGAAGGCGTCGGCTCCCTGGAGCTCACCATCAAGCAGGAGTGCGCCGCTCAGTGCCTGCTCCTCATACCGCACGTCGGGCAGTCGGGTACTGATGGAGACCAAGTTGAGCAGCAATGATTGGCGTCGGTCCTCCGTCAGGCTCTGGAACTGCGCGCGCGTCATCGTCGCAAAATCCTTGAGCAGATCGCGGTCGTCGTCCGTCAGGCGCGAGGCGCCGGTGGCGACCGTGGGCGGCGGCAGGGGAGTGGGCGCCGGGCCGGGTCGACGCACAATCACCGCCACCGCGATGGCGACGAGGAAGAGGGCGGCGGCGAAGCGGAAGGCGCGGGGCACACGCCAAGGCTACGGCCAGCGGCCGCGCTCCGCAACGGTCAGGCTCTCAATGGTGGCCGGCCTTGAGCGGCACCGGCACCGGGTGCAGGCGCGGGCCGTGCATCGGCAGCTCGAACACCAACGTGCCCGCCACGATCAGGACGGCGCTGACGCCGTGCGTCCAGAGCAGCGGCTCGCCCGTGAGCCAGTGCGACATCAGCAGGCTGGAGATGACGATGGTGGAGCCGCAGAGCGAGACGGTCGGCAACGGCAGATGTTCGACGGCGGTGTAGTAGCCGAACATGCCGGTGAAGCGCGAGATAGCGGCGAAGGCGACGAGCGACAGAATCAGGCTGGTCGGCAGGTTGAGGATCTCGTGCGCCATCGACACCTGCAGGAACGGAGAGATAAGACAGAGCGTTACGATCGCCACGCAGATGCGCACGGCCAGGAACAGGCGCGGGTCGCAGTCGAGCAGATAGCGGCGGAAGCAGACGTTGCTCGAACAGAAGATGATCGTGCCGAGGAGCAGGAGCAGATCGCCCGAGCGCGGCTCCACACCCTGTAGCAACGAGAGGATAAAGGTGAAGGCGATGCCGACCACGGCGATGCCCGCGCCGAGCAACTGACGCTTGCTGAAGCGCTGCCCCAGCCAGAGTGAGGCGAGACCCATCGTCACGGCCAGCTCGACGCCCACGAACAGCGAGGCGTTGGTGGCCGTCGTGCGTTGCAGTCCTTCCAGCCAGAGGATCGGTCCGGCCACGGCGCTTGCCAGCGAGACCACAAGTGCTGCCTTCCAGGTGCTGCCCTTGAGCTTGCCCAGGTCGCGCGCGGTCGGCACCGCGCCGAAGGCGACCAGCACCAAGAGCGCCATCACGAATTCGCTGGCCAGGAGGATGGAGTACGGCGATAGGACATCGGTCAGGTTCTTACCGAAGCCGTTATAGGTGCCGCTCGCCACGATCGAGATCGCAAGCGCGATCCAGCCGATGGCGCGTCCAGCCGATGGGAGTTTTTTGGTTCGGTTCAACAAACCATTGTACCAGAAACGTGGCTTACAGACAACGTTATCCCAGTCTCGGCAGTAGTACGGAGGCCGCCACTGCCAGCGCCGCCAGGCCGCTCAGCAGCACCAGTCCGGCGCACATGTCCTTGATGCGTCCCACCGTCGTGTGGTGCGAAGGGTGCAGGTGGTCGAGCATGTCCTCCACGATGGTGTTTGCGGCCTCGGCGCCCAACACCATGCCGGCTGCCAGCGCGACCGCCGCCCACTCCAGCGGCTGCAGTCCAAGCCACAGTCCGACCCCGAGCACGGGGATGAGGCAGAGCGTCTCCAGGCGGAAGTTGCGCTCCTCGCGCCAGAAGGCGGCCAGGCCGCGGAAGGCGAAGGTGAGGCTGCGGTGAAGCGGGGGATGCATAGAGGAGGGAGGCTTAGGCGAAGAGGGAATAGACGGCGCGCACGCAGAACACGAAGGCGGCGAAGAGCAGCATGCCCACGAGGATGCGCATAAAGAGATCGGCGAATCCCACTGGTGTGGTCCAAGATTTCTTCGTCATAAGATTAAGAAGAGTGGTGCCGCCGGCTGGAATTGAACCAGCATGCCCGTGAGGGCAGGGGATTTTAAGTCCCCCGTGTCTGCCATTCCACCACGGCGGCGAGCGGAGCTCGGAAAGGACGGACGTCCGTTCCGAGCATACGCCTCAGATGGGCAGGACCTCCACCTGGACGCGAGGGAGGGCTTCCTGCGTCCCGTGCTCGCCGACCGCTAACGGTTCGGCCGTGACGGGATCCACCTCCACCGCCGAGACCACCAAGCGCCGCAGCGTGGTGCCCACCGGGGTGCAGGTCATGAGGGTTGCGGTGCGCTGGTTGCCGGGCTGGTCGAGCACGTGGACGTCGCTCGGCTGCACTTCGGCCTTGGAGACGATGCTAAAGCGGTGCTTGTCGCCGCCGTAGTAGACCCAGTACTCGTCGCCGACCTCCAGCTCATGCAGGCGCGCGAAGACCGACTTGTAGTCGCCCTCGCCCCAGGCGTAGTACGAGCTGTGGCCCGTCACGAAGAAGTTGCCGGCCTGGCCGGGGTTGGCCGTGCCGGGGTAGTGCACCACGCCGTCCTGCAGTGCCGTCTGGATGTCGTTCTCCAGGCCGGCCCAGTCCTCACGCAACAGCGAGTCGGCGGGCGGGTTCACGATCGGGACGTTGAGGTTGAGCTTGGGGACAATGAGCAGGTTGGTGGGCGGGCCGACGGTGGGCACCAGGTCGTTGAGGTCGCCGCGCGCCTCGTCGAGGCCCTCGAGCTTGGCCTGCAGGCTCTGGCCGGCCGGCTGCAGCTGGGCGATGCCGGCGAGCGGGTCGAGCTCGGCCGAGGCGATCTGCCAGAAGCTCTCGTAGTTGAGGCCCACGAACAGCGCGCCGAAGATGGCGGCGAACGTCATGCCGAAGCGCGCCACGTCGCCCACAAAGAGGAGGCCGCGGCTCTGCGTGCGCGCCGCCTTGCCTTTGCGCGGGATGCGCACAGGCTGCTTGAGGAAATACCAGAAGCGTCCGGCGAGCGTGGTGCTCTCGTCGTAGAGGGCGCTGCCCACGCGCTGGCCGTCCTGGGTCGTGGCCGAGAGCTGGCGGCTGCCTTCCACGAGGGCGGCTTTGGCGGACTGCGAAAGTTTGGCGCCGGCGGCGCTCATGTCGGCGACGCTGCGCTCCACCAGCACGATCGTGCTCTCGTGAAGGTCGGCGCCCATAGCGGCGAAGTCCGATTGTACGGCGGCGATCACCGGTGAGAGGTTGGCCTGCAGGCGTTGGGCGGCGGTGGGTCCGCGCGGCTTGGGCGGAATGGGAATGGGTTCCGGTTCGGGATCGGGGAACTCCTCCATCAAGGCCTGCACCTCCTCCCACACCACCGGTTCGGGCTCCACGGGAATCGACGACGGGGCATGGCTGCCCCCGCCGATGACGATGTGGCCGTCTGGCGTATAGGAAGCCTGGTCGTGGTCGGGCGCGAGAGCCATCGAGGCAGTATAGCAGAAAACGGGTGATCCTGCTGCGGCGAAAATGGTATCAGAATGGCTCGTTCCCACAATGTCGATCCCGGTTTTTCGGTGGATTCTCAGGCCATCCTGCCGCCGCCCACCACCTCGTCGCCGCGGTAGAACACCAGATGCTGTCCGGCGGCCTGCGGCGCTTGGGCGCCTTCCAGCCGGAATCGGCCGCTGTTTCCCCGGTAGTGCAGGCGTCCGGCCACCGGTATGGAGAGCGAGCGGATGCGGGCTTCAAAGGGCTCATCGGCGTCCTCGGGCGGGCGCCATGAGATCCAGCTGAGGTCCTCGAGCGCGATCTCGTCGGTCGTCTCGCTGCCGCGGTCGGCCACCACCAAGCGGTTGTGCGCCGTGTCCTTCGCCACCACTTCCAGCGGGATCTTCAGTCCGCCCACGCCGAGCCCGCGGCGCTGGCCGACGGTGTAGAGCGCCAGGCCGTCGTGCTCGCCCACCACCGTGCCGTCGCGGCGGACGATCGCGCCGGGCTTCAGGTCGGCAGCGAGGTGGCGCTTGAGGAAGTCGTGCGGCGTCTTCTCGGGGAAGAAGCACAGGTCCTGGCTCTCGCGGTAGTACTCGTCGTGCGGCACGCCGTAGTGCTCGGCCAGCGCGTAGACTTCTTTCTTAGTCATCGCGCCCAGCGGGAAGAGCGCCGCCGCCAGCTGGTCCTGCGTCAGGCCGTAGAGGTAATAGCTCTGGTCCTTCAGGCGGTCGGTCGCCTGCAGCAGGAGTAGGTGCTCGCTGCCGTCCGGCAATTGCTCGCGGGCAGTGCGGGCGTAATGGCCGGTGGCCAGGCGCTCGCAGCCGAGCTCCTTCATCAGTTCGATGAGCCGCCCGAACTTCATCGTGCGATTGCAGCGGATGCAGGGGTTGGGCGTCAGTCCCTGTCGGTGTGCCTCCAGGTACGGGTCCACCACCTCGCGCTTGAAGTCGGCTTCCAGGTCCACCACGCGATAGGGGATCCCGAGGTCCCGGGCCACGGCCGCCGCGCGCGATGCCGTTTGCGCGTTGCAGCACTTGCTCGGCAGCACCTCGGCCAGTGCCGGCGCCAGCGGGTCACTCCACAACGTAAAGCGCACGGCCTCCAGTTCGTGGCCCTGCTCCTTCAAGAGATGGGCGACTACGGCTGAGTCGATTCCTCCCGATAATGCGACCAAAATTTTCACAGTGCCTCATTCTAGCATTGCATCCATCGAAAATCGCCCCCGGCGCACGGTCGCGTCTTTGCCTGCGGAGGGGTGCGCGCCGGCCGGGGGTGAAGGGGCACAAAGAATATTTCCTCCTTCGGGAGGGTGTCATTCACTAAGCAGAACCATGGAGAGGGGCTCGGCGCGCCAGCGCTTTTGGGTACTTTTGGCGCGCTGCCAAAAGTACCAATCGTCACCCTTCTCTTGACGATCCCGATTATCACTCTACAATTCGGACTGCTAAATCCCCCTACCTCTCTTATGGCCACCGCCCCGAAGCTCAAAGTGAAGATCCATCCCCTCGGCGACCGCGTCGTTGTTATGCCCCTTGAGGCCGAACAGATCACCGCCTCCGGCATCGTCATCCCCGATACCGCCAAGGAGCAGAAGCCCCAGGAGGGCATCGTGATCGCGCTCGGCGACGGCAAGATCAAGGACGACGGCCACGAGGTCTCCAACCCGCATGACTTTCTGAAGGTCGGCGACAAGGTGCTCTTCGGCAAGTACGCCGGCGACGAGGTTAAGCTGAAAGATGAGAACAACAAGGACGTGGAGGTAAAGATCCTCCGGCTCGATTCCGTCCTCGGCAAGATCGACTGATCCCGCATCTCCCTATCCACTTTTCCTCTCCTTTCTTATGTCCGCCAAGCAGCTCCTCAACGGTGACGACGCCCGCCACAAGATCTTCAAGGGCGTCGAGAAACTGGCCAACGCCGTGGCCGCCACGATGGGCCCCTCCGGCCGCAACGTGCTGATCGACAAGAAGTACGGCGGCCCGACCGTCACCAAGGACGGCGTGACCGTCGCCAAGGAGATCGAGCTCGAGGATCCCTACGAGAACATGGGCGCCCAGCTCGTGAAGGAGGCCGCCACCAAGACCAACGATGCCGCCGGCGACGGCACCACCACCGCCACCGTCCTGGCCCGCGCGCTCATGGAGGCCGGACTCCGCCACCTCAAGAAGGGCAGCAACGCCATCGGCATCAAGCGCGGCATCATGATGTCCGTCGAGGCCGTCACCAAGCACCTCGAGACGCAGGCCAAGCCCGTCTCCAAGCGCGAGGAGCGCGCCGCCGTCGCCACGATCTCGGCCCAGGATAAGGAGATCGGCGAGACCATCGCCGACATCTTCGAGAAGGTGGGCAACGAGGGCGTCGTCACCGTCGACAAGTCCGAGACGCTCGGCATCGAGATGGAGATCGTCGAGGGCATGCAGTTCGACCAGGGCTACATCTCGGCCTACTTCGCTACCGACATGGCGCGCATGGAGGCCACCTTCCAGAAGGCCGCCATCCTCATCACCGACGCCAAGATCTCGTCGATCCAGCAGATTTTGCCGATCATCGAGTCGCTGGCCCAAAAGGGCAAGAAGGACCTCGTCATCATCGCCGAGTCGGTGGACGGCGAGGCGCTCGCCACCCTCGTGCTGAACAAGCTCCAGGGCCGCTTTAACAGCCTGGCTGTGAAGGCCCCGGCCTTCGGCGACCGCCGCAAGGAGATCCTCAAGGACATTGCCGCGCTCACGGGCGGACGCCTCATCTCCGAGGAGGTGGGCCTCAAGCTCGAGAACGCCACCGCCGAGGACCTCGGCCTGGCCGGCAAAGTGATCGTCACCAAGGACACGACCACGATCGTCGACGGCAACGGCGACAAGAAGGAGATCGCCGCCCGCGTCGAGCAGATCAAGGCCGCGATGGACCAGACCAAGTCGGACTTCGACCGCGAGAAGCTGGCCGAGCGCCTGGGCAAGCTCACCGGCGGCGTCGCCATCATCAAGGTGGGCGCCGCGACCGAGGTGGAGCAGAAGGAGAAGCAGCACCGCGTGGAAGATGCGCTCTCCGCCACCCGCGCCGCGGGCCAGGAGGGCATCGTCGCCGGCGGCGGCACGGCCTACATCCGCGCGCTCGAGTCGCTCGACGGCCTTAAGACCAAGAACGCCGACGAGCAGATCGGCATCGCCATCGTCCGCGAGGCGCTCACCGCCCCGCTTAAGCACATCGCCGCCAATGCCGGCGTGGTGGGCGACGTGGTGGTGGACAAGGTCCAAAACGAGCTCAAGGACACGCACGGCTACAACGCCC
>JAGOUB010000045.1 GCA_018061525.1 Candidatus Peribacteraceae bacterium | reverse complement strand
GCATCACCCAGCGCGAGATCCTGACCGAGAAGTAGCGCGAGCGCCTGCTGCATATGGGCAACCAGGCCCTGCCACGCTACTTCGAGGCCCGCTTGGCTGGCCCCTCGCCGATCATCTGGAGTACCGAGCAAAAGGTCTCGGCCCGCTTGGGCGATATCCGCCTGAAGGGTCTGATGGACCGCATCGACCTCTACCAGATCGACGGCGCCAAGGTGAAAGTGATCGACTACAAGACCGGCCGTCCCAAGACCGAGAAGGACGTGCGCGAAGGCGGCAACGGCGACCTCTACCGCCAGCTCGTCTTCTACAAACTGCTGATCGAGCACTCGCCGCAGATGCTCGGCTACGAGCCGGTCGAGTTCTTCCTGGAGTTCGTCGGCGAGCGCGACGAAGAGCCGTCATCGCTGGCGTTCACCATCCCCGAGACCGACGCGCGCGATCTTACCGCCCTCATCGAGCGCGTATGGGCCAAGATCCTGGCGCTCGACTTCACGCCGCTCGATCCGCCCGCTCAGCGCGAGGCCAAGTAATCGCGCAGCAGTCGCATGGCGTTGCCGCGGTGGCTGACCGCGTGCTTTTCTTCGGGCGAGAGCGCCGAGAAGACCTTGTCGCAGCCGTTAGGGCGGAAGACGGCCGAGGCCACCAGGCCAGGCAGCGGCACCGCTTCCATCGCCTTGGCGATCGTGCCGTCGCAGGTGCCCATGAAGATCCGTTCCTGGTCGGCGTCCTTGTAGGCCAGTGCGCAGACGAACTGCGCCCGGCGGTTCTCCTGGCCGTCCATACGCGCCATGAATTTGGCGATCCACTGCTCGTCGGTCGCGCCCGGTCCGCCCCAGGGGCGGGTGTGCACGCCGAGCTCGCCGGCCAGCGCCTCGGCCGTGAAGCCGGAGTCGTCGGCGATGGTGGGGATGCCGGCCTGCGCAAAAGCGTGGCGCACCTTGAGCAATGCGTTCTCCTCGAAGGTCTCGCCGGTCTCCTCGGGCAGCGGTTGCAGACCCAGGTCCTTGAGCGTCACGATCTCGACGCCAATCGGCGCGAACATTTCGCGGAACTCGACGGCCTTGCCGGGGTTCTCAGTGGCGAGCAGGAGGCGCATATTCTCGCCCACTATAGGCCATTCCTATCGCGATGAAAGCCAGCGATCAGCGCTGGATGCCCATGCGCCGCTTCTGTTCGGTCTTCTGCTGCTTTGCCCGGACCTTCCGCCAGAATTCCTCCATGTCTTCCGGCTGGGCTTCGCGCATCGCCGCCACGTTCTCCGGCAAATCCTCGTCCTCGCCCAGGGTCAGCAGGTCGTGGTGCTTCTGGCCGATCTCTTTGAACTCGGCCATGGCTTCCATCATGTCGGCGAAGTCCACCGTGATCGAGCTGCCGTCGGAGGCAGCGTACGTCACGTTGATCGTCGGGCGTGGGATCATGAGTACCTTCTTAGTTCCGTCCTTGATCGTGATTTTCCCGGCGCATCGGTCATTGAAGGCCTTCACGTACAAGGACGCGATCGATCGCATGATTTTTTCGCGTCGCTTGTAGAAATCGGGCTCGGCCAATTCCGCGCAGACGGTCAGGAACGGATTGCTCCCGCCCTTGTCATTCTTGCTGACGTACGGGTGTAGTGAGATGTCCTGAAAGAGCAGGCGGCGCGTGGCCCATTGTTCGACGCTCATGGTCACAACCGTGCCCATCATCTTGATTAAAGGCGGCGGCTCCACCCTCCATTTCGCCTGATAGGCGTCATGCAGTTTTGGTCCGAACGATGTGGCGAAGTCGCGCAGCTTCCCCATGCAGTCGGGGGAGGAAGGCATGAGGATCTCGCCTAAGCCGGCAATATTCGGCTGTAGTCTCTCTTTTCTCCCTTCTCCAAAGTGGGATACCAGGTCGATCATCGATCTGGGCCGCTCTTCCTCCCATTCCTCATGCTCCAGCTTCTCTTCGGATGCCTCTATTAGGCGCATGCTCATGTCCACCTCACCAGCCGGCATACTGTCGTAGACTTTGCGGACATCGAGATCGTCAAGATACTCGCGCGATCGTTGTCGCTGGATGGTGAAGAGCTTAGCGCCTAATTGTTCCCTTTTCCTTGAGAGGTTGACGATACCGAGCGCCCGCTTCGCGACGAGCAGTAATCGCACGTCGTTCATCTTATCCACGCCCATCGGTCCCGTGTAATCAAGGCTGACGACGTCCCATTCTACTGGCGAGCCTAATTCGTCAAGGGGACCGAAGTAGGTCTGGATGCCCATGGCTGCGGCCGAGGTTTCCCAGACGGACTTCGCTTTACTATCGCGCTCGACGCTCAGGATGTTGCCGGGCGTGAAGCCTTCAGCGATGTACGCTTGCGGCTCCAGGTTCCGCGCGCCGCCGAAGCAGATGAGCTTTTTGTCGGCACGCTGCTGACGGGGAATCTTGCTGCAGACGTAGGCGACGACGTGTTCTCGCCAGGCGTTCTTCTCGGGATTGTCATAATTGAAATCGGCGCCCGTTACCCGCACCTCGGCCGTTGGCACCCTAGTCGGATCCGCAGGGGGCTCCTCCGCGGGATGGAGGGCGGCAGGAACCTCGACGGTTGGGCTGGGCTCGGCGACAGGCTGCTCTTCGACAAGCGTGGCGTCTTCCTCGGGCGGCAGCGGATCAGCCTCCAGCGTTGTCTCGACGACGCTCTCTTCGCTGGTGACTGGGGCGGATAGGGCCACGTTCACCGCCGCCAGCAGACTCTGCCGCGACAACGACGAGATGGTGCCGACTACGGTCGGGGCCAGTTGCAGATCCGCCGCCATCGCCGTCATGTCCGCTTCGTTCTGCGGCTGCGTCACGCGGATGTAGTCCAGGACGAACGGCAGCTGGTTCGGATGGATATCCGCATCCGACAGGCCGGCCGGCTTCAGCAGCTTCGCCCGGAGCTGGATCGTCACTTGCGAGATGGCGGCCGTGATCTGTTGCAGTGAAAAGCGACCCTCGAGGCGCGCGTGCTGCTCCCGCGCGATCCGCGCCTTCGCCGCCTCCGGTGTCTCACTGGAAGTCTCGAGCGCGGTCAGGAAAGCCAAAACGATATCGTCCCGGGTTTCAGAAGGGAGAGGAGAGGCCATAGTGGATACGATTAAAACAATTTATACAATATTGTCAATAAACCGTCCATTATTAGCAGCCTCTTCAAGGCTTCTTAGAGGATCTCGGACTCGGGCTTGGCCTGCACGAACAGCTGCCGCGGCTTGGCGCCGTCAGCCGGACCGATAATGCCCTTCTCCTCCATGATGTCGAGCAGGCGCGCGGCGCGGGCGTAACCCACCTTCAGCTGGCGCTGGAGCAGGCTGGCCGAGGCTTTCTTGGAGCTCTGCACCACGCGCAGGGCCTCGAAGAACAGCTCGTCGCCGCCGTTGTCCGTCGCTTCCAGGTCGATCAGGCTGCCGGCGTCGCGCGGCTCGCCGTCTTCGCCTTCCTCATCCTCGTCGTCGCCGCCCAGGCCGATCTGCTCGGTGATGGCGCCGCCGCCGGCGATCTTCACGGCGTTGATGACGCGCTCCACTTCCTTGGTGGCCACGTAGATGCCTTGGATGCGGATGGGCTTGGGCGTGTTAGCCGTCATGTAGAGCATGTCGCCCTTGCCGAGCAGGTCCTCGGCGCCGATGCCGTCCAGGATGGTGCGGCTGTCGACCGAGCTCACCACGCGGAAGGCGATGCGCGTCGGGATGTTGGCCTTGATGAGGCCGGTGATGACGTCGACCGACGGGCGCTGCGTGGCGATGATGAGGTGCATGCCGACGGCGCGGGCCATCTGCGCAATGCGCACAATCATCGTCTCGGTGTCGCGCTTAAACTGGCGCATCATGAGGTCGGCGAGCTCGTCCACCACGATCACGATGCGCGGCAGCATGGTCGACTCGTCGGCCTGCTTCTCGTTGTACTCGTCTAGGTTGCGCGCGCCCTGTTCCGAGAAGCGGTGCAGGCGGCGACCCATCTCTTGCACGGCCCAGCGCAGCGCCTTCAGGGCGGTGTCGGCCTCGGTGATGACGGGCGTCAGCAGGTGGGGGATGCCGTTGTAGGGCATGAGCTCCACGCGCTTGGGGTCGATGAGGATGAGCTTGAGCTGGTGCGGCGCGTTCTGGAACAGCAGCGACGTCAGGAAGACGTTCATACAGACGGACTTACCCGAGCCCGTGGCGCCGGCGATGAGCAAGTGCGGCATCGACTCCAGGCTGGCCACCACCGACTCGCCCGAAACGTCGCGGCCCAGCGGGAACGTGAGCGGCGACTTGCTTGTCTGGAACTGCGTGCTGTCCATGATCTCGCGCAGGTGGACCGTCGAGCGGACGAGGTTTGGCATCTCGATGCCCACGAGCGACTTGCCGGGGATGGGCGCCTCGATGCGCAGGCTGGGGGCGGCCAGGGCCAGCGCCAGGTCGTCCTTCAGGTTGCCGATGCGCGAGAGCTTCACGCCCTCCGAGGGCTGGAGCGTGAACTGCGTAACGGTCGGGCCGGGGCGGGCGTCGCGCACCGTCACGGCGATGTCGAACTCGGCGAGCTTGGCCTCGATGAGCTTGGCCTGACTCTTGAGCTCTTCGTCGTTGACCGTCAGCACGCTGGTGTTGGTCTCGAGCAGGTCGAGTGCCGGGAACGTCCACTCCTCGTAGCGCGTGTCGGTCATCTGGATGCCGTCGACATCCTTGGGCTTGGGTTTCGGCTTGGGCGCGGGCTCCGAGACGTTGGCCTGGGCAAAGGAGGGGCGAACGATGTTCAGCTCGGGCGCTTCGATGTCGTCTTCCACCAAGTCATCGTCGTCGTCTTCCTCCTCAATATCGTCTTCCTCCTCTTCGGCGCGCACGGCCTTGGCGGCGCGGGTGACGGTGCGGGCGGCGGGCTTGGCGAAGTGCTCACGGGCCCAGGCCATGATGGCGGCCACATCGGGTTCGAAGGCCAGGAAGATGCCGACCAAGAAGAGTGATCCCAGCACGATCGTGCCGACGCTCGGGCTGAGCATCGTCATGAAGGGGAAGCTTACGAGGAAGCCCAGGTTACCGCCGGCCGTGCCACGGTCGGTCCAGATCTTGTCGAAGGGCAGGCCGAGGTGCGCGAGTCCCAATAAGGAGAGGAGCGACAGCGCCAATCCCACCGAGCGTTTGACGAGCAAGCGCTTGCCGTCATCAAAGAGCCGGAAGGCACCGGAGATGATGAGGCCGAGTGGCAGCAGGAAACCGTAGGCACCAACGAGCGCCGTCAGGAGGCCGTTAATGCGCGCTCCCACTACGCCCGCCTCGTCACGCAACGCGAGTAAAAAGACGATGCCTAGACACAGTTGCAGGGTCGCGCTGATGAGCCGCCGCGTATGCGGATGGAGTTCCCGTTGGCCGGACGTCCCGCGGGATTGGGACTTTTTTCGCTTGGCCATCGGGTCTCATTGTACCTCCGCCGCCGCCTGGCGATCCAGGCCAGATTCTGCCAAGCTCGACGTATGCCCACCTTCTCTCGCCTTTCCGTCGCTTCCGCCCTCGCCCTCACGGCTTCCGCCGCCTTCGCTGGCGGCGCCCTGGCCTCCGTCGCCCTCTTCGCCGATGTTCCGGCCAACCATTGGGCTGCCTCGGCCATCGCTTCCGTGCAGGAGTCTGGCATCATGAAGGGTTCCGGCGATCGTTTCCGCCCCAACGACGGCGTCACCCGCGCCGAGTTGGCCGTGGTGGTGGATCGCCTCCTAGAGAAGATGAATGGGGGAGGGGATGAGCCCATCTACCCGCCGGCACCCGTCTATCCGCCCGCCGGCGCCGATGACGACATGTTCCTGGGTCTCAAGGATGCGCCCGTCACGATCGTCGAGTTCTCCGATTACGAGTGCCCCTTCTGCGAGCGCTTCCACACCAGCACCTTCCCCTCGATCAAGAAGGACTACATCGACACGGGCAAGGTTCGCTTCGTCTACCGTGACTTTCCGTTGTCTTTCCACCCGGCGGCCTACCCTGCCGCCATCGCTGTGGAGTGCGCGCACGCCCAAGGCAACAACTACGCCTGGAAGCTCCACGACCAGATCTTCGCCAACCAGTCCGACCTCGGCATCGACACCGATGACACGCTCAAGGATTGGGCCCATGCCATCGCCGGTCTAGACGATGCTGCATTCGACACCTGCTACGACGATCAGGAGACCGCCGACGAGATCGACGACGACATCGCTGCTGCGGAGGAATCCGGCATCAACGGCACGCCCGGCTTCTGGCTCTTCAATGCCCAAGGCGAATCCGTCCAAATCTCCGGAGCGGTGCCCTATAACCAGTTCCAGGCGGCTATCGATACGCTACTGCAGCCGTGAAGACATCTATTGTCAAATAAAATAAAAGTTATATAATAGTATTTATGGTTCATCGCCCCCAAGTCGCTACTGATCAGCGGCGCCTTGCCCTGGAAATTACGGATGCCAGTGGCCACCAACAGTTTCTCTCTCTGCAGGATGTCGCCAAGAAAGACGGCGAAGTGGCAGGCGACCTTCAGGGGCTTATTGGCGTGCAAGAGTGCGTGACGGTGCCGATGGGTACGATTCGTAGTCGACTTGCCGCACTGCTTGGCTTCGATGATCGGTCTGGAGTTGGGAGTATGTCCGTCGTTCGTTTCCATGCCGGAGAAGCGCCTAGCGATGCGGCGCTGTTGCAGCGTTTGAATCAACGTGGGGCTATGGATCATCAGCCTCTTGAAGAGGCTGTGACGGAGCGTCTGATGCTACAGAGACTAGAAATGAAAGGCGTGACGGTTGAATTGACGGATGGCATCCCAATGCAGGAGGAGTCGGGCGAGGTCCAGCGCCAAGTCCGATCAACGGTGCTCTCTGGCTCTAAACTTGGTTCGTCCCCTACGGAGGATGGCGGCATGCATGACGTACAGGTCTTGCGCACTTCTCTGGGCGAAGTGGCCTTCACGACGGGGCAGGGCCTGAAAGATGCCATCAACCGTGATGCCGTCGGCGTTATTGAACGTCCGGATGGCGAGGTGCGTGTCGCCGTGGCCGACGGTATGGGTCACTCGCTCGGCGCCGACGTGGCTGCCCGCGTGACCGTGGAGAAGATGCTCTCGGCTCAGACATTCGAGACCGGAGCGGATGAAGCCTATAACGACATTGGCAAGCGTCCCGATGAAGAGGTGGAAGACGGCGCCGGCGCCTGCGTGAGCGCGGTCGGCATTCGCCGGAACGCCTCAGGTGGATACGACGTGCAGTTCGGTCAGGCCGGCGATACGC
>JAGOUB010000001.1 GCA_018061525.1 Candidatus Peribacteraceae bacterium | reverse complement strand
GATCAAGACCATAAGCCTTGAGGGCATCTGGCGTACTGCCGCCGCTTTGGTCGAGAGCGGCGATGAATCCGGGTCCAGCGATGCGCTTGCGCGCGGCGGCAGTGTCCATGCGGGAGGGGCGGGAGAAAGGTACAGTCCTACCGTAGCATCCCGCGCTCCACGCGCGCCATGGACGATACTGCCCGCCGCTTCTCGGCCGAGATCACCGCCACGCTTCCCGTCGGGGCGGCGCAGGGCGTCGCCCGCATCGGCGCGCACTATTACGTGTACGGCGACATGGGCGGCAAAGAAGGACTGATCGTGGAGTGCGATGAGCACGCCGTCCCCACGGGCCGCCAGGTGCGTCTGCCGGCGCCGATCACCCATCCGACAGGCCTAACGCACCACGACCGCTACGGCACGTTCCTGGGGAACACCGTGCGCCAGCAGGGGGCGATCTACCGGATCAACCTGGAGAGCGCGCTCGAGACGGGCACGCTCGACGGCTGCATCTTGCACAAAACAGAGGACGACACAGCCGTGAACGGCTGCCGGCCGGAGTTCGTCACGCTGTCCGACACGGCGTATTTGGCAACCGCCGATTACGGCGATGTCTCGCCGACGATCCGCCTGCTCGATCCCGAGACGATGCAATCTGCTGTGCGGACAGGCGCCGATGGCATTGTGCGGCACACGCTCCCAACCGCGCCCTTCACGCAATCGCTCTGGTGGGACGGTGAGCGCCTCATCGCCTTCCGCAACATCACCGCCGGCCGCGGTTGGGCGGTGGACACGATCGACCTAGTCGCCGCGATCGCGAAAGGAAACGCTCTCGACGCCGCACGCAACGTACTGCCCCTGACGAACGAGCTCGAAGACGGCTTCGGGCTCGGCGACGATCGCTGGATATTCGTGACGTCGTCGCGGACGAACAACATCATGATCGGACGGATCGAGTGACTCAGGCCTGCGCCAAGCTCAGCAGCTTCTGCTTCACCGCCTCGTCGTAGGGCTCAAGCTTGTTGATGCGGCGGTACGTCTCTTCGGCGTGCTCCTTGTCGCCGATCTGCAGGTAGCACTCGGCGAGCAGGTGGAGGATCTCGGTGTCGCGCGCCAGGAAGCTCGACGCCTTCTCGAGCAACGGGATAGCCTCGGCGAAGCGCTGGGCAGCGATGCAGGCACGGCCGAGGGCGGCGGCGCGGGCGGGGTTCTTGGGATCGAGGTTGAGCGCCTCTTGGTAGGCGAAGCAGGCGTCCACGTACTTGCCCTGGCGGTAGTAGGCCAGGCCGAGGTTGGCATGGAAGCTCACCTCGTCGCGCTCCTTGAGCAGCTCGCGGTACATGGCTTCGGCCTTGGCCTCGCGGTTGCTGGTGAGATAGAGCTTGGCGAGCTGGGCCTTCACGTCCTGGGCGTGCGGCTGGATGGTGAGCGCCTGGATGTAGTGGCGCTCGGCTTCTTCGGTCTTCTCCTGGGCCAGGGCCTTCTCGGCCAGGCGCACGAACGAGCGGACCTGCTGCAATTCGATCGCGGAGGTGCGAGGGTCCTTGGCCGGGCGCTCCACCACCGTCTCCTCCACCATCACCGCACCGCGATCCTCAGCCGACTGCAGCCGCTGGCGGATGCTGCGGACGAAACGGCGGACAGCGCGCTGCTTGAGCAAGAGCTTGCCCAGCAGGATACCGGCAAGGATGCTGGCCGATCCGATGAGGACGACAAGGTAGACCATGGAACCGGGTTTACACGGCAAATGAGCCTAGCAGCGTAAAACATAGGTGACAAGGCGCCAGAAACCCAAACTCGACAGTTCGTCACGGCTGGGTTGGGGTCAAATTCGACCGTCGAAGAGCCAGAGCGGCGGGATATTCCACGGGAGCAGGCGAGGCGGAGCCGTGCGCGGAAAGTGCGGCGCCAGGTGCGACGCCGTCGCCTTGGGGCGAAAGAGGAAGACGATAAAGCGACCCTGGGGTCCGAGCAGTTGTGCGGTGGCGGTCAGGATGCGCTCGCGGACCGGCGGGTCGATGAGCGAGAGTGGGATGCTGCACAGAACGTAGTCGGCGTGCGTGAGCCCGCGAGCGGCGAGGATCGCCTCGACGTCGACGGCATCCCCCTCCACCACATCCACCCGCGCGTCATGCGCGAAGCGACGGCTGAGGCCGGCGGCCAATGCAGGCGTCATCTCGATCAGGATGAGGCGGCCGTCGGGACCCAAGCGTTCGAGCACGGCGGCGCTCACCGGACCACTGCCGGGTCCGTACTCCACCACGACCAAGCCCGCGCGGGCCGCCACGAGGGCGGCGATCGCGCGGGCACTGGTCTTGGACGTGGGAATGACGGACGAGACGACGCGGGGATGGCGGATGTAGCTCGCCAGGAACGACGCGGCTTCAGCGAAGCTCATAGGTGAGAGACACGTTCACCGTCACCTCCTGGTCGCCGGCGGGCACTTCCAGCTTAGCCTCATTGGCCACGGCTCCGGCCATCGCGTCGCGGGCGTACATCATGGGCGGGTAATAGCCGCCGCTGTTCTCGCTGAAGCCGGTCATGCGGCCAAGGCGGCCGCCGAGCTGGCCGGCGAGCTCCTGGGCCTTCTCCTGGGCCTGGGCGATGGCCTCGGAGCGAGCGGCATCACGGAGAGCTTCCGGATCGTCGATCGTGAACGAGACGCCGCCGATCTGGTTGGCACCGCTGGTGGCGGCGAGCGAGAGCACATCACCGACCTTGGCCGTGTCGCGCACCTTCACGGAGAGCGTCTGGCCAGCCTGGTAGCCGCGCGGGATCGTGCGGCCGTCGTTGTAGTCGTAGACGGGGTAGAGCGAGAGCGACTGTGTTCCGATGTCGCCTTCGGCAATGCCCTGCGCCTTGAGCGCGTCGACGATCTTCTTCATGCGCGTACCGAGATCTTTGGTGGCACCTTCCGCGGTAGGCAGGCGGTCGGTCTGGACGCCGAACGAGAGCATGGCGATGTCCGGCGTGCCGGTCACCTTGCCTTCGCCGCTGACAGAAATGACCATGGGCGGATTGCGCACCGAGTCGGTCTCGATGTTCTTACCGGCCAGGTAGAACCCGCCGCCGAGGGCGACGGCGATGATGAGGGCCCATACAGGCGGGCGGACGTTAACGGTGGTCGTATCGGCCATAAAGAGAGGGAGGGAAGAACGAATAGGATAGTAGAGGAACGGACCTCTTCCGCAATCTTCTACGGATGAAAGGGCTGAAAGTTACAGCCTCATCAGCGATCCAGCGGGATCGACTGGGCGGCTGAGCGGTACTTGGCGTAGCCGTCGCGCTCGAGGGTGTGGGCCAGATCGGCGCCGCCAGACTCCACCAGGCGGCCGGCGAGCATGACGTGCACGCGGTCGGGCTTGAGGTGCGAGAGGATGCGCGCGTAGTGCGTGACGACCAACGCGCCGAACTCGGACCCGCGCTGGCGCTCCACGCCGGCGGCCACGATCTTGAGCGCATCCACGTCGAGGCCGGAGTCGGTCTCGTCGAGCAGGGCCAGGCGCGGCTTGAGGACGGAGAGCTGGAGCACCTCTACTTTTTTCTTCTCACCGCCGCTGAAACCCTGATTGAGCGAGCGCTCGGCGAAGGCGGGATCCACGTGGAGGGCAGCCATGGCCGCGGCCAACTCGTCGCGGAAGGCGATGGGCGAGAGGGGCGGCGCCGAAGGATCCCGGGCCGTGCGCTGGGCCGAGACGGCCGCGAACAAGAACTGACGCAGCGAGACGCCGGCCAATTCACGCGGGTACTGGAAGGCTAGGAAGAGTCCGGCGCGAGCTCGCTCGTGCGGCTCCATAGCGAGCAGGTCCTGCCCCAAGAACTCGGCGCTGCCGGCAGTGACCTCGAAGGAAGGATGCCCGGCAAGCGCGCTCACCAGGCTGCTCTTGCCCGAACCGTTCTGCCCCATCAGCGCGTGGACCTCGCCTTGGGGGATCTCCAGGTCGACGCCGGACACGACCTCTTTGCCAGCGATGGTGACGCGCAGGCCGCGGAGCGAGAGTAGGGGCGAAGGCATGACGTGGACAGTATCGGAGAACAGCGGAGGTTGGGCCAGGAGAAATGGGGCCGACACGCGGTCGGCCCCAGGGGAACGGTTGTTCAGTCCGTCACGGCGTCGGCGCGCTCGGGCGGGCTGGGGTCCAAGATGGCGAAGGCCGTGCCCACGAGGAGCAGGACCACGATGAAGGCGGTCATCGCCAGCTTGTGCTCGACGAGCTGTGCCTGGAGGACAAGCTTCAGATCGGCATCCTTAGCGCGAATGATCGACGGACCGATCATGTCCGCCTTGTGGCAGTGGTAGGAGGCGCCCGCCAGGGCGACGAAAGCGGCGACGAGGCAGACGGCTCGGACAAGACAACGCATGACAGGTCTCCAGATAGGAACGAACGCGCGCGCATTCTGCTACGCATCGACCAATTGTCAATCGGTCCGCCGCATTGGCCCGAAGGGGCGCAGGCGCTACCCTGGCGCCCGTGACCAAGGTGACATTCCACTACGCCGGCCAGAGCAAGACCGTCGAGGCGGCCGAAGGCCAGAGCGTGCTCAAGATCGCGCTCGATAACGCCATCCCCATGGAGCACGCCTGCGGCGGCAACGGCTTCTGCACCACCTGCCTCTGCCAGGTGAAGGCGGGCATGGAGAATTTGAACGACCGCAATGACCGCGAGGAGAACATGGGCGTGACGATGGATCCCTACCGCCTGGGCTGCCAGACGCGGGTGAAAGCCGAGGGCGAGGTGGAGATCGAAGTGAACGAGAGCTGATCGACCGCACCGGAACGCGCCGCTAGAGTTTTCGCATGCTCACGATTCGCGACCGCCACCCGCTCCTCATCGCCGCTGTTGTAGCGCTGGCGCTGAGCCTGCTCGGCAAATTCTTAGCGGACGCGCTGCTCACCGGCCGCATCGCGATCATCGGCGAGTGGGTTGGATTGGTGCTCGCCTTCAATCCCGGCATCGCCTTTGGCCTCACGTTCGCGCCGGCCGTGCAGACGATCTTGATCATCATCGCGTTGCTCTTGGTGGTGTGGGTCGCACTCAAGGACGCGCGCTCGCCGCTGGCGCAGGCGGGCTTCGGACTGATCATCGGCGGTGCGCTCGGCAACCTGCTCGATCGCGCACAGGACGGTCTCGTGACCGACATGTTCCAAGTGGGAACCTTCCCCATCTTCAACGTGGCCGACTCGTGCATCACCATCGGCGCCGTCGTCTTGCTGCTCGCAGGACTGTTCCAGAAGCGCTGACTCAGAAATATATTTCATCCTGAAAAAGAAAAAAGTACAGAAAAGGTTGCGCAGGTGGATTTGAGCCGGTAAAAGGGCTGCCCGAATGCCTCACTTGGATTCAGTATCGGCCCACGACGACTGGCGTTCCGAACTCTCGCGGCTCGCCGAACCGTTGCGCGCCGACACTGCGCGTCCGCCCCTCTACGAGCGCCTGCTCCAGCAAATGCCGCCGTACCTGCGCGAGCGCGTGAACGGCGAGGTGGTCATCTTGCGCAGCGTCTTTACCGATCCGCAAAACCACCTCACGGGCGAGCAGATGGAGGCCGCTCTCAATCAGCGCGTGAAGGCCGGCTACAAGGAGGTGGCCACCGACCTGGTGCTCTCGCACAACGGCACGATCATCCAGAGCTACCAGTGCCTGCGGCCGATCATCGCCCACGAGCTGGAGCAGGAGCTGCTTGATCCCGCAGCTAAGCCCGTCATCGAGCATACCGGCGCCGTCTTCCTGGATGTGGACGGCATGAAGACGATCGTCGACTGCACGAACCACAGTAACGCCTGCGCCTACCTGCAGCGCCTGGCCGATATCCTAGTGCGGCCGCCGGAGGCATTGGCAGCCTGGTGCCAAGAGCAGGGGCTCCGGACCGAGGCCTACAGCGTCGGCGGCGATGAGTTCATGATGAAAGTCCGCTCACGCTCGCCCCTGACCGACGCCGTGCTGAGTGAGCTGGAGGACCGCCTGCGCGCCGTCATCCAGGGCGATCGTGCGTTGAGCGAGGATTTTGTGAGATTCGACGACGCCGCCTTCCTGCTGGACTACGGCTTCGCCGGCGAGGACCGCCGCGAGAGCGTGCTGGCCATGGGCAGCGACGGCGAACGGCGCGAGGCCCTCACCGACATTCGCAACCAATTGCCCTCGACCTTCGTGCCCTCGGTGAGCATCGGCTCGTCGCGCTTGTCTCCCGCCGTAGAACGCGCAGTGGAACAGGCCGCCGACCAGAGCGCCGACAGCGAGGAGGTCACCTTCGATACCGTCGCGTTTAACGCTTTCCAGCTGATGGTCGACGCCGCCGATGCGGCCGCCGGCAGCCACAAGCGCGTGAAGAAGCAGCGGATGAAAGAAGAAGACCCAAAGCTCTACGCCTTCCTCATGCGCAACGCCGAAGGGCGCGGACTCCTCAATGAGCTCGGCGCCAAAGAGCAGATCATCGCCCGCCTGATGTGGTCGGTAGACAAGCTGCGCCGCGAGATCGACGAGACGATGGCTGAAATCTGCCTGCTCGAAGACAAGGACCAGATCATCGCCAGGCAGCGCATCATGATTCTGCAGACCAAGACCCAGCTCCAGCTGATGAGCGCTCTCTCGGCCGCGACGGTCCAGGCGGCCTGAGCCGATTGTCTCCGGAAAGCGCGGATGTGCTATACTTCGTCGCTTGGGAAAGGAACCGACAGCAACGGCTAAAAACGACGATCAGGGCATTTTCGCCGGCTTATCGCGTGAGATTCTCGATACCCCAAACCCCTCGCCGTACGCGGTGGGGGCCAAGCGCGGCGTGGACGAAGACCTCGTCCGAAAGATCAGCGCCGATAAGAACGAGCCGGAGTGGATGCTCGCGCACCGCTTGGAATCGCTGAAGATTTTTAGAGAGAAGCCGATGCCCACCTGGGGCGCCGATCTCTCCAGGCTCGACCTCGACGACATCATCTATTATGCCTCGGCCGGCGCCGGCGAGTCGGCCACCTGGGGCGAAGTGCCCGAGGAGATCCGCCGCGTCTACGACCGCCTCGGTATTCCCGAAGCCGAGCGCAAGGTGCTGGCCGGCGTGGGCGCGCAGTACGAGAGCGAAGTCATCTACCACTCACTCAAGAAGGAGTGGGACGAGCTCGGCGTGGTGTTCCTGGATATGGACGTTGCCCTACATTCGCACGAGGCGCTGGTGAAGGAGTACTTCATGAAGTGTGTGCCGCCCGCCGACCACAAATTCGCGGCGCTGCACGGCGCGGTTTGGAGCGGCGGCACCTTCTTGTACGTGCCGAAGGGCGTGAAGGTCCGTGATCCGCTGCAGGCGTATTTCCGCATGAATGCGCGCAACATGGGCCAGTTCGAACACACGCTGATCGTGGTAGAGGAGGGCGCCTCAGTGCACTACATCGAGGGCTGCAGCGCGCCCAAGTACGGCAGCCAAGCGCTGCACGCCGGCCTGGTGGAAGTCTTCGTAAAGCCCGGCGCGCACTGCCGCTACAGCTCGGTCGAGAACTGGAGCCGCGACACGTATAACCTCAACACCAAGCGTGCGATCGTGGAGCGGGACGGCGCCATCGAGTGGATCGGCGGCAACATGGGCAGCGGCGCGACGATGCTCTATCCCTGCTCCATGCTCGTGGGCGAGGGCGCGCGTGCCGACCACATGGCCATCGCCTTCGCCAATGCCGGCCAGTGGCAGGACACGGGCGCCAAGGTCTTTCATCTGGCTCCGCGCACCTCCAGCAACGTGGTCAGTAAATCCATCAGCAAGGGCGGCGGCGCGGCCGTGTACCGCGGCGTGCTCAAGGTGGCCCCGCAGGCCGTCGGCAGCGCCGCCAGCGTGGAGTGCGACGCGCTGCTGCTCGATGAGTTCAGCCGCACCGACACCATCCCCGACATCGACGTGCAGACCGACGACGTGACCGTGGCGCACGAGGCGACGGTGGGGAAGCTCTCGGCCGAAGACATCTTCTACCTGCAATCACGCGGACTCAGCGAAGAGGAGGCCAAGGCGATGATCGTCTCGGGCTTCATCGAGCCCATCGTCCGCCTGCTCCCGCTGGAGTACGCCGTGGAGATGAATCGCCTGATCGAGCTCGAGATGGAGGGCTCCGTCGGATGATTGCCAATATCAATAAAATACGTATAATAATACCATCATCGAAACAGGTGCTTTCGCGCTAAAGGAGGTCCTTTGAAACCGCAAGCGACAGGACTAGTGATCGTGACGGATCTGCCCGAGATCGGGCGCGTGGCCGTGATGCATGCCCGGGGCCACTTCGACCCCGAGCGGATGGCGTACGAGACGTGGCCCGGGTTCATCCAGGTCACGTGCTACGGCTGCCTGAAAGAAACGGATTGCTGCGTGGTGGACGGCATGATCCGCGAGGCCGAGGAGGAATTGGGACCGATCATCGGGCAGATGGTGGCGGATGACCGTCAGCGCGTCCGACTCCTGGAACAGTACGAATCGCACGGACGCGATGTGACTCTCTTCGCCCTGCTCTGGCCGGACTCGAGCTGGATGCGCCAGGTGGTCCTGCATGCCGCCACCGGCGGGCTTAGGATCATCAACGAGCGGATCAGCATCCCCTACGCCCGCTACTTCATGGGCCACGACAGAGCGGCCCTGAAGGCCATCCAGGTCGTCAAATGACGACCGAACCGCCTGGGGACATCCCCAGGCTTTTTTCGCTGTCTCAAGCCTGCTCGTTCACGAGCAATCCGGAGGGTGGATCTTGGCCGAAAATCTCACGGTACTTGGCGACGAACTCGTCGAGGGCTACGACCACCGGATCTCCCGCCTCAAGGTGAATCTCTACTTGGCCGTCGTCGCGTAGGACGACCTGCTTCTTCGGCGTGAGCTGCTCGGGCTGGGGCTTGGGCTGGCGAGTGGCGTCACCCACGTCGGCGGCGGGAGAGACGGGCTGGACGCGGTCGCTGGGGCCGAGGGGTGGGATGGTCGACATACAAAGGGGGAGGAATCTCACTAGTATAGCCGATTTGCGTCCTTCCCGACAGGGGCGGGCGGCGCCATACTCCATGGGCATGGCGAAGACGCCCAACATCGGCCATTCCCTCAATGCCGCTCTGGCAGCGCAGACGGTAACGTTGGCAGCGGGCGAGACGGCCAACCTGTTCGTTTCATTGGAAGCGGGAACCCGACTCCGAGCCCTGCGGTTGGAGCTGGGTGCGGGAGCGGTCTGTGACTGCACGGTGCTGCAGGCGCTGCCAGCAGGGGAGAGCGCCGAGATCGAACTCTCCTCCGAGCTGGCCGGCGGCTCGGAGGTCCGCTGGCACCTGGTGTCGGTCGGCGGCGGTGAAGTACACCAGACGCTGCGCTCGCATCTGGCCGGCCCCGACGCCAAGAGCTCGGTGGATTGGATCGCGCTAGCCGATGATGGGCAGCGGCTGCGAATCACAGCCGAGAATATTTTTGACGGGCCGCGCGGCGGGGGAGAGACGGCCATGCGGCTGGCAGCCAAGGGCCGCGGACGCATCGACGCGCACGGACTGATCGAGATTGGGGAGCATGGCGGCGGCACGCAGACCTACCTCAGCCAGAAGGCGCTCATGCTCGACCCGCAGGCGCGCATCGAGGCCGTGCCGGCCCTGGAGATCCGCACCAACGACGTGAGGGCCAGCCACGGCGCCACGGTCACGCGCCTGACGGCCGAGGACGTCTTCGCCTGTGCGGCGCGCGGTATCGCCCCAGCAGAGGCCCGAACGATGCTCACAGAGGGCTTTCTCCAAGAGCTGCTGTCCCGCGTGCCCGAAGCGCACCGCGAGCGCGCCCGGGCGCTGCTGCTGCCCGAGGAGCGGGAGGTGGTCTGCCGGGAGTGCCTGTGAGGCATGAGAAACATCCCCAGTGCGAGTCTGGGGATGGGAGGCGATGAACGCCTCAGGAGACGACGGGGCGCCAGTCGGCCAAGAAGCGGCGCACGCCCAGGCCGAGGAGGATACCGAAGACCAACGGCAAGGCATGCAGGCCAGCCGCGGCCAGGACGTCGCCGCTGATCAGCAGGAAGAGCGCCAGGCTCAGGAGCACCGGCTCCAAGAGGGGACGCCAGGCGGCACGGCCGAGCGCGCGATAGGCAGCCGGCAGGCCGAGGCCGGTGGGGAGGCTGACGCAGAGGGCCATGGCCTGGAGCTGCGATGTGCGCAGCGGGCATTCGATGCTGGCGACGCCCTCGCGGAGGAACTGCCAGGCAGCGGCGCCGAGCAGGGCCAGAGCGGCGAGATACCCCAGGACGGCGACGGTCGGGCCCAGCCACTTGTTGGGAACGGACATGACAGGACTCCTACGAGGAAAGGAACGGGCGGACGCGACTCTATGCTAGCGGGGCAGGCACGCCAAAAACACCCCGTCGGGGGTGTCTATTGGCAGTAAAGCTTTCGGCTTCACCACATCGTGCAAGTGAGATAGGTCTCTGTCCGAGACGGATAAATCCGTGGCGATTCTCGGTCAATCGTTTCACATGATGATCTGTATCGCCGATCAGAGCATGTGTGCTTCGGTCCATCAAATGACGGACTGATGAAGCGAGGTGTGATCTCCCTGGTAAGGAGGTGTTCCATCCGCAGGTTCTCCTACGGATACCTTGTTACGACTTACTCCCAGTCAGTAGTGTCACCGTGGTACCCCCTCTTGCGAGTAAAGGTCCTTCAGGTGCCCCTACCTTCCATGAGTTGACGGGCGGTGAGTACAAGACCCAGGAACATATTCACCGTGACGTAGCTGATTCACGGTTACTAGCGATTCCAACTTCATGGAGTCGAGTTGCAGACTCCAATCCGAACTGAGGCCGGTTTTTTCCGATTGGCTCCCCCTCGCGGGTTCGCAACGGTTTGTGCCGGCCATTGTAGCACGGGTGTTGCCCCAGACATAAAGGCCACGCTGATCTGACGTCATCCTCACCTTCCTCCGCCTTGGAGGCGGCAGTCTCTCATGAGAATACAACATGAGATGAGGGTTGCGCTCGTTTGCTGACTGAACAGTACACCTCAAGGCACGAGCTGACGACGACCGTGCAGCGCCTGTGTATAGGCTCCTTGCGGCACTCGTCTATTTCTAAACGATTCCTACCATGTCAAGTCTGGGTGAGGTGCTTCGCTTGTCATCGAATTAAACCCCATGCTCCACCGCTTGTGTGGGTCCCCGTCTATTCCTTTGAGTTTTAGCCTTGCGGCCGTACTTCCCAGGCGGCGAGCTTACCGCGTAAGCTTAGGGCACAGGAACCGATTGAGGTCCCTACACCGAGCTCGCATCGTTTAGGGCGTGGACTACGGGGGTATCTAATCCCCTTTGCTCCCCACGCTTTCGTCTCTGAGTGTCAGCGCACCCCCAGCATCCTGCTTTCGCTTTTGGCGTTCCATCGTGGATCTACGGATTTTACCCCTACACACGACATTCCAGATGCCTCTGAGTGGCTCTATCCCGCTCGTTTCCGGCACGGACGCAGTGTTGAGCACTGCGTTTTGACGCCAGACGTGGCAGGAAACCTGCAGACGCTTTACGCCCAGTAATTCCGAGTAACGTTTGCACCTTCTGTCTTACCGCGGCTGCTGGCACAGAATTAGCCGGTGCTTTCTCGTGAGGTACCGTCAAAAATTTCGTCCCTCACAACAGAAGTTTACGCCCAGTAAAGGGTTTCATCCTTCACGCGGTGTCGCTCCGTCAGGCTTTCGCCCATTGCGGAAGATTCCTAACTGCTGCCTCCCGTAGGAGTATGGACCGTGTCTCAGTTCCATTCTGGCTGGTCGTCCTCTCAGACCAGCTACCCGTCATAGGCTTGGTAAGCCGTTACCTTACCAACTACCTGATAGGCCGCAGGCCCCTCTCGAACCGCGAAAGCTTTACCCTTTCGGGACCATCCGGTATTAGCCCGCCTTTCGGCGGGTTATCCCTGAGTTCGAGGTAGGTACCCACGTGTTACGCAGCCGTTTGCCGCTCCCTGGACTCTAGCCTCCAAATGAAGGACAGGGTCCAGGGCGCTCGACTTGCATGTTTTAGGCGCACCGCCAACGTTCACTCTGAGCCAGGATCAAACTCTTCGAAAAGAAGAAGCTTGGTGGCTTCGAATGGGATACCTCGCTAAAGAGGTATTCCCACGTTGGTGTCGCGGACCGACCGAAGTCGATCGCGCGAATAGTTCAAAGTTAATAGTGAAATGTCCGCGCCCGAAGGCTGCGGCATCTCGTTTTTAGAGTTATCTCACCTGCACGATGTTGTGAATGAGCCGACGCTGCCTCCGCTCCCCAGTTGCCCAGGGCGGAAGCAGGAGCCATCCTACCCAGTGGGAAATTGGAGTCAAGCATCTTTTTACAAACCTGTCCGTCGCCATTGACCGGCGCCTCTTTTGATGGGGTCGTTGCCTAGAAGAAAGAACCATTTGGCTCTATACTGAGAAGAAACCCACACCCATGCCTCGCCCCTCCCTCCGCCGCGCGATCTCAAGGACCGAGATCGTCCTCACAATCGGCATCGTCGCCGTCACCCTCGGCACCGCCGTGCCGCTCTGGCGCGCACTCTCGGTGCCCACCGACGGCGAGAAGGCATCCGGCACCTCCTCGACGAGCAGCCGTATGGCAGTAGAAGAGGACAGCGGCAGCGGCACCTGCCTCGACCGCTTCACACTGGATGACGGCACGATCCGCCTGACGGCCAGTGGTTCGTTGGCAGCGTACGTGCTGGGCAGCGAGATCGCCTACGGCGCCACGACGGTGCCGGTGACGCTCAGCGCCAGCGTGGACGGCGGGCCGTGGCGCCCGCTCTTTGGCGGCAAGGCCCTGCGCGGCCGGCGCGGTGCGGCCACCCAGGCCGATGACCGCACGCTCGCCACGCTGCCAGCCGGCGCAACGGTGGAAGTGAAAGTGCAGGCCAACGACGGCTCGACCTACGCCCGCTCCGAAACCACAGTCGGCACGCGCGTGCGCCTGCTCCAAAACGGCGACCGCCTACCCGGCAGCGGCGGGCTCGTCGGCGATCTCGGCGAGTACGCCCGCGACGGCCACGTCCGCATCGGCGCGCACGACCTCCTGCTCGTCACCTACTTGAACGACACCAACGCGAGCAATGCCGACTGGCGCCACGCCACGGTGTTGCTGCATGTCGGCCAGCCCGCCGGCGTTTGCGGACAAGAGGAGGGCAGTACGCCGCGTGCGAGCATCGGCTTTGAGCGCTTGGAGGATCGCGCCGGCCAAGCGGAGCGCCGGGTGCGCGTGGGTGCAGTGGGCACGCCGCGCGCCGACCATGAGTGGATCCACCTCACAGAGGAGGGCCAGCCCGTGAACGACGCCGGCATGTCGAACGGCGCAGGCGTCTCGGTGCAGCGGCAGGGGGCGGCGCGCACGCTCAAGGTGACGCACGCCGGCTCGGGCCGGGGCACGGCCATCGCCGACCTGCGCGTGACGCTGGCGGGCGCGACCATTGAGAGTGTGGAAGCGGACTCGGCCGCCACGGGCGATCTGCACGACGGCATGACCAACGATGGAGCCGCCGGCGACGAGGCCGTGATCGCACCAGACCGCCGCTCGGTGCTGCTCATGAGCCGCACGGGCACGGGTGCCGACGCGTTCGTCATCCGCTGGAAAGCGGAGTAAGGCGGCGATCAAGGCGTCATCGCGCACCGGTACGGTCAAGGCGAAGCGACGACGTGCGGTCGTATACTTGTGCGCGACCCGATCCGTGTCCGGATCGCACTTCCTCCTTCCCCCTCCCGCCATGTCCCTCCGCTCCCGCCCGGGCTTCAGCCTGATCGAGCTCCTGCTCGTCGTCGGCATCATCGGCATCCTCGCCCTGATCGTCATTGTGGCCGTGAACCCGGCCAAGCAGATCGACCAGGTGCGCAATATGCAGCGCACCAAGGACGTGAACCAGATCCTCGGCGCCGTCTACCAGTACTACGCCGACACCAAGGCCCTGCCCGCCGGCGTGGCGGTGACGCCCAAGGGCATCTGCAAGACGGGTGCCGAGTCGTGCAAGAACGGCATCGACCTGACGGCCCTCACCAAGGACGGCAAGTACCTGCCCGCCATCCCCTTTGACCCGCTCGCGCCCACGGTGGGCACCGGCACGCTCTACGTCATCTCGGTGGATGCGGGCAACCGCCTGACGGTGGCCGCTCCCCAGGCCGAGGGCGGCGCGTCCGTCTCGGTCTCGCGCTGAACGCACATTCGCCTCTCCTCTAAAAAGACCCTCGGGAAACCGGGGGTTTTTCGTGTCAGGAAGAGGACGGTCGCGCGTCGTGCTAGAGTGACCCCACTATGAAACGCCTCATCTCCACCTTGGCGCTCGCACTGCTGCCGCTCACGGCCAGCGCCGCGCTCGATTTCTCGGACATCTCCGGCCAGTACGAAGACGGACCGTTCAACCTACCGCAGTCGGTAGGCATCAGCCTGCTGACGCGCGAGGGCGTGCTGGAGGGAAACCCCGACGGCACCTTCCGCCCCAGCCGCACGCTGAACCGCGCCGAGTTCACGGCGATCGTGATGCGCCTGAAGGGTGGCGTTGATGCCGGCGCGGCCGCCAACTGCTTCCCCGATGTGCGTGCGTCGGATTGGTTCTCGGCCGCAGTCTGCACGGCTAAGGCGCTCGGCATCGTCGCCGGCAACCCCGACGGCACTTTCCGCCCGGCCAACCCGGTGAACTACGCCGAGGCTCTTAAGATGATGACACTGCTCTTCGACTACGACGTGCAGCCGAGCGGCGGCGAGTGGTACCTGCGCTACGCCTCCGCGGCGCGCGCCCGCGGCACAACGCTGCCGGGCTCGACCGCCTACGACCACAGCCTGACGCGCGGCGAGATGGCCCGCTTGGCCGCCGGCTTCTGGGCCGAGAGCGAAGGCGAGCTGGATGACTACCGCGACGCCGAAGCCGGCGACTGGACGCCTCCGAGCAGCTCTTCCTCTTCTTCGACTTCCAGCAGCAGTTCGTCGAGCAGCTCCAGCGTGAGCTCGTCCTCGTCGAGCAGCAGCTCGTCGACCGGTTGGGAGGCCAAGAGCCGCCTGCTCCTGTTGGGACAAATGACGCAGCCCGTGGCCGAGGGCAACTTCGGCAGCGACACGGAGGTGCGCGTGCAGGGTGCCGAGGTGCGCTTCGATCGCGAGCTGACGAGCGTGCAGGGTGTGACGATCGTGGACGCCTTGGGCCAGCCGCTCTTTACGCTGCAGCGCCAGGCCGACGAGCCGGGTAAGCGCAAGATTTGGCGCGGCACCGACGACGGCGAAATGCTGACGGTCGCCGCCAACCAGAAGGCCAAGCTCGGCGTGGTGCTAGACCTCAAGCCCGCCGACAACGGCGGCGTGAGCGAGGAGTTTGTGCTGGTGCAGGCTTTCTACGTGACGATCACGAGCACCACGAACGGCGACTCGGCGATGGTGCAGTCGGACAAGCCGGTGCAGCCCCCGAGCCAGACCGCCTTCGCCCGCATCACCTCGGTGCAGAACACCATGCCCGACGGCGCGCTGGCGGCCGGCAAGAAGCGCGAGATCGGACGCTTCGCCTTCGCGGGCGAGTCGCTGCCCGACGCTGAGCTCTCCATCACCTCGCTGCAGCTCCATCTGGCCACAGCCAATGTGGACCTGGCGAACATCGGCCTGAAGCTGGCTGACAACCAGGAGACGAGCTGCTCGCGCAGCTCCAGCAACCCGACACTGCTCACCTGCCCGCTGCCCGAGGGCCGCCAGGACGTCGTCGGCTCCATGCGCGAGGTCTCGGTCTTCGCCGACATCACCATCCCCGTGGGCTCCACGCCCTCGCTGCAGGTCTCACTCACGCTGCCCGGCAGCCTGACGGACCTGGGCGACATCGAGTGGACCGACGGCGTCGGCCACTTCCGCTGGGTCGACCTACCGTCGCTCCCGGCCGGTCCTTGGCTGGACTGAGCGCGCTTCCTCATCACTACGAAAAGAGCCCCGGTCACCGGGGCTCTTTTGTTGGGAGGCGAAGAAGGATCAGTTCCCGAGCTGGCGGCGGCTCTGGTACTCGGCCGGGCAGGTGCCGCGGCGGACGTCGCCGGAGGTGCAGCCCTCGGGCGTGGACTCGGGCACAGAGGCGAAGAGCTCGGCGCTGCCGAGGAGATCGGACCAGTCGCCGCCCAGGCTCTCGTCAGCCAAGACCTCTTCGAGCGGGACGGTGAGAAGCGGCTTCACGAGCGTAAAGGACTGGGCCAGCGGCGAGGACGAGCCGGAGACGGAGAAGCTGCCCAGATCGCCATCGGCGACGGACACGGAGAAGTCGGCGGCTCCCAGGCGGCCGGCGGATGTCTCCTGCAGATGGAAGACGACCGTCACGGCGTCGCGGATCCAACCGTCGGCGCGGCGCAGGTCGAGCGTGTCCTCTGTCTCGCCGAACATGGACCACTCGCCGCCCACGAGCTGCGAGAAGGCGAGCGCCGGGCGCGGGACGAGGCCGACGGTGTAGGTCGTGCCGCCCTTACCGTCGGAGACGGCGGACTGGATGGCGAAGAAGGTATCGACAATAGAGAGGTCCGAGGCCGAAGCAGGCAGCATCTCGGCGCCCTCGCCGAGGTCGACCATGATCCACGGATCGACGCCGAGCTCATCCTCCACGCCGAGCGCGTCTTCGGAATCGCCGGCCTTGGAGAGTTTGAGGTAGAGCGTCTGCTCGAGCATGGCCATGCGCAGACGCATGGTCTTGCCCTCGGAGGCGATGGAGACGATGCCGTGCGCGATCGCATCGGCGCCGGCGCCCTGCATCTTGCCGCGGACGGAGACGGAGGTGGCGGAGCCCAACGGCGACTCGGCGATGGTCGCCTGGAGCGAGAACTGGCGCGGGCCGGCATCGGCCGTGAAGCGCATCAGTAGGTCGCTAAGCGACACAGCCGGAGCGGCGAAGGTAAGAGCCGGCACAAGCACGGCCACGGACAAAGACAGGAGGGAGAGGCGGGGGAGGCGCATGCGCGCAGACTAGAGACCATCCCCGTAAACCGTCAAATAAGGAGGGCTTGCTGAGGCGATTCGCGGCAGACGAAAAACCCATACCCATTAGGCATCCATTTGGGCGGCATGACGGTACTGCAGAGCCTCGGCGACATGACCCGGGGCGATGTCGTCACTGTCCTCCAGATCGGCGATGGTGCGTGCCACCTTGATGGTGCGGTGGTAGCTGCGGGCCGAGAGCTTGAGGCGCTCGGCGGCGGTCTTGAGCAGTTGTTCACAGGCCGGCGAGAGCGGGCAGAGCTCCTGCAGCTGGCGGATGTTCATCTCCTTGTTGGTACGGATGCCGCTCGCGGCCAGGCGCTTGAGCTGGCGGTCGCGCGCGGCGGACACGCGGGCGCGGATTTGGATGGTGCTTTCAGCCATGGCCGGGCGGCCCTGCAGCTCGCCGATTGGGACTGGGCGCACGTCGACAGTCAGGTCGATGCGGTCCATGAGCGGCGCCGAGAGGGCACGCTTGGTGCGGCGGCCGGTAAGGCCCACCTGGTCCGGCGGGTTCATGGCGGCCACCAGCAGGAAGTCGGCCGGGAAGGCGACGGAACCCTGGGCACGCGTGATGGTGACCGTGCGCTCTTCCAGCGGCTGGCGCAGCACCTCCAGCACCTGCACCGGGAACTCGATCACTTCATCCAAGAAGAGCACACCGCGGTGCGCCAGGCTGATCTCGCCCGGGCCGGGGATCTGCCCGCCGCCCACGATGGAGACGCCGCTGGCGGTGTGGTGCACCGAGCGGAACGGGCGCTCGGTGAGGAGCGGCCGGTCGGAGGGAAGCAGGTTGGCGACGGAGTAGATGCGTGAGACCTCGATGGATTCCTCTTGGGACAGCGGCGGCAAAATGCCGCGCAGCGCCTTGGCGAGCAGCGTCTTGCCGGAGCCGGGCGCGCCGCTGAGCAGCACGTTATGGCCGCCGGCGGCCGCGATCTCGAGGGCGCGTTTGGCCTGCTCCTGGCCGCGGATATCGGCAAAGTCGATGCCGGCGTCATAGCCGGCGGCCGCGGCGGGCGGCGTGACCACGACCGGCACGCGCTTGCCCGTGAGCACCTCCACCAATTCGCCGAGCGTCTCGACCGCGACCACCTCCAGGCCAGGGACGAGCGCGGCCTCGGGACCGTTGGCGGCCGGCACGACGATGCGGTTGAGTCCCGACTCGCGGCAGCCGATGGCCGCGGGCAGCACGGCGCTGACGTGGCGCAGGCCGCCGTCGAGCGCGAGCTCACCGATGAAAGCGGTGGATGACAGCAGCTTCTCGTCCACGTCGATCAGGTCGTGCGCCATGAGAAGTCCGAGCGCGATCGGCAGGTCGTAACGCGGGCCGACTTTCTTTAAGTCGGCGGGGGCGAGGTTGATGGTGACGGAGCGGCCACTGGGAAGCTTGAAGCCGCTCGAACGGATGGCCATCTTCACGCGCTGCTTACTCTCCTGCACAGCCGTGTCGCCGAGGCCGACAATGACGATCTGCGACTCGCCGAGCGCCGAGCCGACCTCGACGGTGACGCGTTCGCCGGCCAGGCCGACGTTGGCGAAGGAGAAGAGCTTGGTGAGCATTGGGGGAGAGGAGGAAGTGAACGAAAGTACACCATACCTTTGGCTTCCCTGTCGAGTGGATGTGGTGGACGAATAGACACCTCTGTGGGAAGGTGTGCACATGCAGAACTGGCTCAATCGCTTGGCAGGAGGCAACAACTCGGCGGTCGTGGGACGCGAGGGTGAAGTAGTGGCGGAGCGGCGTATCCGCCTGCTCGGCTACCGCGTCCTCGACCGCAACGTGCGCGTCGATCGCGACGAGATCGACCTGCTCGCCTACGACCCCACCGACCGCGTGCTGGCGTTCATCGAGGTGAAGGCTCGCCAGCGCAGCGGTTACGACCCCGCGATCAACGTGACGCCCCGCAAGCGCGCGGCCATGAGCCGGGCGGCGCGCACCTGGATGGAGCGTGAGCGGCTGGGCGAGATCGGCTACCGCCTCGACCTGCTCTGCGTGGAGGGCGGCCGCGTGACGCAGCACCTGAAAGACTTGGCCTGGAGCGAGCCGGAGGCCTGATCCGAAGAGCTTGTCTTTTCGCTTGAGCCGCTGCGAGCGGCGGGTATCGTCCGAAGAAGCCGTATTCTTTTCCCCCAGAATCCATGAAGAAAGACATGCATCCCGTCGTGCACTTTGAGATGCCGGCCAAGGACCGCAAGCGCATGGCGGAGTTCTACCAGAACGTCTTCGGCTGGGAGACCAAGCAGCTCGGCCCGGAGATGGGCGACTACATGACCGTCACCACCACCGAGACGGATGAGCAGCGCATGATCAAGACGCCCGGCGCGATCAACGGCGGCTTCTTCTCGCCGCCGGCCGACGACGCGGCCCAGCACCCGTCGCTGGTGATCGCCACGCGCGACATCAACGCCACGGTCAAAGACATCACGGCGGCAGGCGGCAAGGTGCTCGGCGAGCCCATGGAGATCCCGGGCATCGGGATGTTCGTGTCGTTCATCGACAGCGAAGGCAACCGCTGCAGCACGCTGCAGCCGAAGAACATGATGTGATCACACCGGACCGGGCCCGCGTCACCACTGCGCGACCACGCGGGCCTTGCGTCCGGCCAGCACGGCCTTGAACGGCCAGCGCTCTTGGCCCTCGGGCGAGGCGCGCATTTCGTCCCAGGCGGCCTTCTTCTTGGCACCTGAGAGCAGCAGCAACGGTGAGCGGGCTGAGGCGAGCACGGGCAGCGTTAGGCTGATACGGTCGCGGACGGCGAACATCTCCTGTTCGGCGTGGAAGGCCGTGAGCGCGCTCTGGGCGAGCTCGCTGAGTGGCGGGAAGAGCGAGGCAATGTGACCATCGTCGCCCATGCCAAGCACGCAGCAATCGAGCGGATCGACGTCGAGGACGTCTTCCACCTGGAGCGCGTAGTCCTCGGCGCCGGGCTCGGGATCCAGGCGGGTATCGGGCACCACGAAGCGCAACGGACGGACAGGCAGGCGCTTGATCAGGGTCTCGATGATCATGCCCTGCGTACTCTCGGCACTGGTCATGGGCACGCAGCGCTCATCGGCCAGCATGATGATCACCTTGGACCAGTCGATGTTGGGCAGGCCAGCCAGGCGCGTGTAGACGGGACCGGGCGTGGAGCCGCCGGAGAGGGCGATGGTGCAGCGATCACGCTCGTCGATGGCACCGCGGATGGCGGCGGCGATGAGGGCAGCGGCGTCTTCCACGAATTGCTCGTGGTCGGGGGCGATGATCAAGGGGGAGATACTCATAGATCTGGTCAGCAGGCGAGCCAGCCTAAGCCGTGGCCGGCGATCCAAGCGTCGGCCTGGGCGGGACCGCGAGAACCGGCGGGATAAGAGACGAGCGGAGTCTGGGGATCGTCCAGGTGGGTCTGCAGCGGATCGACCAGCGCCCACGAGGCTTCCACCTCTTCGAACGTGAGGAACCAGCGGCGGATGCCGTTGATGGCCTCAAGCAGGAGCAGACCGTGCTCGGGCAGGCAGTCGCCCACGCAGACGAGCGGGTCGGCCAGCACGAGCGGACGGAAGGCAGGCTCGCTGCCGCCGAGCTTGGTTTGCAGATGGAGCTTGAGGCCGGCTTCGCCCTGGAGGATGACGTCGAGCTGGTTGGGCGCGTTGCCGACGAGGGCGTTGCTGGCGGGCTTGAACTGCACCGAAATGCGCGTCTCTTTGCGGTCGAGCTTCTTGCCCGTCTTGATCACGAAGGGAATGCCCTTGTAGCGCTCGCAGCGGCTCTGCAGGCGTAGGGCCACGTAGGTGTTGGAGCGCGAGCCGGCGGCGACGTCCTTCTCCTGCGCGTAACCCTCGTACTGCCCCTGCACGATCACCTCCGAGAGCGGCCCCTCGGCCACGGACCACTCCTTGAGCGCGGCGTAGCGGCCGGCCTGGATGTCGTCCTCGCCGCCCAGGCGCATGGTGAGCAGCGAGAGGGCCATGAGCAGGTGGCTCTGGACCATGTCGCGCAGCGTGCCGGATTTGTCGAAATAGCCGGCGCGGCTGCTGATGCCCGCCGACTCGATGGCCGCCACCTCGACGTGGTGCATGAGCTCATGGTCGAAGACGCGCTCGAAGATGGGATTACCGCTGCGCAGGTAGTAGAGGTTACGGACGGCCTCTTTGCCCAGGTAGTGGTCGAGCAGGTAGATCTCGGACTCCTTAAAGGAATCCATGAGCTGCTTCTTCAAGACCTTGAAACTCGCCAGGTTGTAGCCCACAGGCTTCTCGAGGATGCAGCGGAAGTCGGTATTGCGGACCCCGCCGGCCGAGAGGTTCTCGAGTACGGCGCCGAAAACATCGGGCGGGATGGAGAGGTACGCCAGGCGAACGGCAGCCTCGTTACCTTCAAGTTCAGTGAGCTGCGCGGCGAGCGCCTGGAAGTCATCGACCTTGTCGTACTGGCCGGCGCGGTAGTGGACGTGGCTCAGGAACTCCTCCAACAACGTGGCATTCACCTCTTCGAGGTCGGCCCTCACCGCCTCGCCGACGAGTGCGCGGAAAGCGCCCGTATCCATGGCTGTGCGCGCGTAACCCACGATGGAGAACGACGCCGGCAGGCGTTTCTTCAAGAAGAGGACGTAGAGCGCCGGATAGATCTTGATCTTCGCCAGGTGCCCGGAGGCGCCGAAGATGATGAGGGAGAAGGGGCGGGTGGCGGTAAGCATCGGGGGTCAGTATATCCTTTCCGGTCAGGCGTCATGCCACTATTTAGCCTGCAACTTTTAGGCTGGCGACAGCCAACGGTATCCACTTTCTTTGGCGCAAAGAAAGTGGAGAAAGAAACAGGCCGCTGACGTTGTGTTGCCTGCGCGAAATGGCTCGGTCCGCGGGCGGCGCAAACTCGGCCGCGCCTCTCTTGAGTCGCGCGGCCTCGAACCTGCGCCGCCACTATTCGCGGACAGCTTCGCCAATCGCGCGACGGCACCACAACGAGGCGGCCACGCTGTTTTACAATGGAATTATTCAGAACATGCTAGGATCTGCGCATGCGCCTCCTCTCCCTTCTTGCCGTTCTCGTTGTCCTCAGTCCTTCGACCGCGCTCGCAGCGAAGAGCAGCTCGTCCGCCAAGTCATCGTCTTCCAGCAGCCAGAGCTGCCTGATCAAGGGCAACATTTCCACCGACAAGAAGAAGGAGAAGATCTACCACGTCGCCGGTTGCACCTCGTACAAGGCCACGATCATCGATACGGCCAAGGGCGAGCGCTGGTTCTGCACCGAGAAGGAGGCGAAGGACGCGGGCTGGCGCAAGGCGCTCAACTGCCCGAAGTAATCACTTCGCCACGCTGATCAGTGTTCCCGGGTAGTAGTAGCCCAGGATCTGCTCGGCCGTTTTGCCTTCATTAGCCTGGCCTTCGGCGCCGCAGCCGCTCATGCCCACGCCGTGACCGCGGAGTGTCATGCCGTCGCACCAGGGATCGTCTTTGGAGGAAAACACTTCGGCGTGCGGGAAGCTTTTCCAGCCGGCCTCGATAGGTGCGCGGGTGCGGCCGTCGTCGCTGGAGAAGTAGGGCGCTTTGATGATGGAACCGCCGACCGTCAGCACTTCGCTGGCGGTGGAATCGACGGCCTTGAGCCAGCGCGGGTTCTTTTCTTCGAGCGTGACGCCGGCGTAGGCCTGGAACTCGGCCGGGCTGTCGCTGCCGTCGTAGGGCATGTCCGGGAACTTGCGGTTGTCGGGGCTCAGGTAGAACGCGGCGTACGTGCGGGCGGCGATGGCGAAGGCGCGCTGTTTCTCGTAGGGCTCGGTATCGGGTTCTTCGCTGATGCCGCGCATGTAGTCCTCCAGCGGCAGCTCGTTGATCACCACCAGCTTGTCGCCGATCACGCGACACTCCACGACACCGCGGTACTTGCGGTCGCCGATGGTTGTGAATTTGCCCTCGCCGGGCGCCAGGCGCACCACGGCCGCCGAGGCGACGGTCTGCTGGCCTTGCATGACGGAACAGGCACCGTTGTCGCGCGCGAGTACCAGCGACGCGGTCGACGAGACCGAGGACGAGCCGACGTTGGTGCCCGAGGGGACGGTGACGGAGGCCGTGTCGCCGCCGCTGACGGCCGTCAGGCGGATGCGGATGGTCGAGCTCGGCAGCGTGACGCTCGACTTGGAGGAAGACGACGAGGCGCGGGACGAGGAGCTCCGAGACGAGGATGCTGAGCGGCTCGACGAGGACGAACGCGACGAGCTGACGCTGGACGACGAGCGCGGGCGGGACGAAGACGAGGAGCGGATGGACGAGGATGACGAGCGGCGGCTGGAGGAAGACGCCGGCACCTGGCCCGGCGCGGTGGGCATGCGACGGCCTTCGGTGACGAGCGTCAGCGTCAGGTCGCCGATGGTCAGGCGGTCGGTGCCGGTCTCGGCCGGGAACTGGATCTCGAAGGTGACGGGGATGCTCTGTCCGGCGAGCACGCGCTCGGGGAGTAGGGCCTTGCGGTTGAGGCGCTGGCGGTCGTCGCCCTTGGCCAACCAGAGGCCAATGCCGTCGTCGGCACGGGAAATGTCGCCGCCCGAAGCGCCGGCCTGGAGTGTCTTCTCGGCGCCGTAGGTGAGCGTGACGAGCGTGCGCATGCCGGGGCGGCCGGTGAGCGTGGTGGAAGCATAGGTGTGGAAGCCGGTCCTCTTGACCGACGAGGCCGACGACGACGCCGATGGGCTAGGATCGGTGAGGCCGCGCTCACGCAGGCGGTCCAGACGTCGCTGCTCGGCTTGGTCGACGTGAGGCTTATCGGACACGTCCGGCCAGGCCGGGAACGTGACGCCCAACGACGCATCGCCGTCTTGAACGTTCTTGCGCACCTGGTCCAACACGCCGTACAGCGCGAAGCCGGGGCAGTCAGTGGAGAGCAAGTCGCGATGACCCACCACGGCCGGCATCGTCTCGCCGTGATAGGTAACAGACTTGGAAAGATCCACGTCGTAGCTGTCGGCCAAGAGCATGAGCAGCTTTTGCAAAGCCTTCACCTGCGCCTGTGTCGGGCGCTCCTCGTCGAAGTTGCCCATGAGCGAAATGCCAATCGTGCCGACGTTGTGGCAGTAGGCATGACCGCCCACCACCGACTTGCCGCCGCTCTTGCCTTCGTAGACCTGGCCCGATTCATCGACGATGTAGTGGTAGCCGATGTCGCCCCAGCCGCGGCTGTTGGCGTGGAATTGGTAGAGGGCGCGCATGCGCTCGAGGCCGCTGCGGCCGTCGCCGCTCACCAGGCCGGCGGTGTGGTGCACCACGAAGAGCTTCACCTTGGGCGAGTACTGCCACGGCCAGCGCAGCGTGTCGCCGTCGGCGTTCGTGCGTGAGGTAGAGGAAATTTTGAATTCGTTCGGGTAGTTCGTCTGGTCGGCCAAGCAGTCCTTCTCGCGCTGCGAACTGCCGCCGTTGTCACCCACGTCCGAGACGGAATCGGCCGCGGGGGCCGTACTGGGACGGGCCGAGGTGGTAGAGAAGGACTCGTCGGCACCCCACTGCGAGCGCGTCATGATGAAGGGCGACGAGACCTCGTTGATCGCGGCGATCTGGATGGTCGGCAGCGCCGAGGAAATGACGATAGGATGGACCGCCGGCGTCGCGCCCGATACGCGCCACTCCACGCGCGTGACGCCGCGTGGGAACATCACCAAGTTGCTCTCGACGAGAGTCGGATCCTGCTCGTTTTCGATCGCGAGCTCGCTCCACTGGCCGCGCGTGCCGTCGGGCAGCACGGGACGGACTGCGACCGCGCGCGTCTCCGCTTGGAATCCGACCGAGACGGCATCGATACCGTTCGGGAAATCTTGGACGGATTGGTGTGGGATGGCGGCGGAGAGGAGCGCCACCGCGGCGCACGTCAGGCAGGTCAGCATGGAGATCGCACTATAGCATCGGCCGCCCGGCGCCGACCGATTTCGGAAAGATTTTCGGGAGATACCCCGAAGAACCCTTGGCCTTGGCCAGCCATCCGCTTCATCCTGATCCGAAGTAATTGCAAAATACTTGCATTTGCAAAAGTTATTCATATGATGCGGAGCCATGGTGATCGGATTCCTCGGCAAAGGCGGCAGCGGCAAGAGCACCCTCGCGGCGCTCTGCGCGCTGCTATGGGCGGAAACCGGCCGGCCCGCGCTGGTGATCGATGCCGACCTCAACCAAACCTTGGGCGATCTCCTCGCTCTGCCCAATGCCGCACCGACACTCCACGAGCGACTGCCCACCTTGAAGCAGCGTATCCGCGGTAGTAATGCCCGACTCGCGGGTGACACGCCCGTGATCAAGACCACGCCCCCGGGACGCGGCTCCGGCCTCATTGCCGGACTCGATGACCCGCTCTTCGCCGAAGCCGACCAGCGCGGATCGCTCCGCCTCCTGCGGGCGGGTGCGGTGGACGAGGACGATGTGGGCGTGCGCTGCTATCACGGCAAGACCGGGTCGGTGGAACTGCTGCTCAACCACCTGGTGTTGCGCGGTGACGAGCGAACGTTCGTCGATATGACCGCCGGCGCCGATATGCTGGCCTCGGGACTCTTCACGCGCTTCGACCTGACGGTGTTTGCCGTGGAACCCACGCGCCAATCGTTGGCCGTCTGGCGGCAATATCGCGAACACGCCGACGCGTTCGGTCTGCCGCGCGTGGTGGTGGGCAACAAGGTGGAGACCGACGCTGACGTCGCCTTCTTGCGCCGCGAACTCGGTGAGCCGTTCATCGCTTTTCCCCATGTGCCAGCCCTGAAGGACAGCGAGCGCGACGGCGGTCTGGATGCAGCCGTCCTGCCGATCGCAGCCCGCGGTGCGGTGGAAGCAATCCTGCGCCGAACGGTGCGTCGTGACGGTGCACGCTTCACGCGGCTGGCACACGAGTTCCACCGCCGAAACGCTCTCTCGTGGGCGAACGCTGCGCACGGGCATGACTTAGCGAATCAGATTGACCCCTCGTTCGACTGGGACGAGGCCGTCCTCAGCCTTGAGGAGACAGCCGTCTCTTGAAGGCTGCGCATGGTGCGTGGCAATCGTCCGATGTTTCTCATCACCGACCGAAGGAGTTTTCTATGTCGATCCCGACCGTGGCGGCCGCGGCTGCCAACCTGTTCCCGAACCTGACTCAGGCGACCAACGCCGACCTGCTGCCGTTCTTCCGCAAGGATGACGGCCCGCTGTTCAGCGACCTGCCGCTGGCCATCCAGTTCCTCGACCAGCTGGCGGCCGAGGCCGAGCGTTCGCCGCTCCAGCTCAAGAAGTGCCTGCACAAGCAGCCCGCCATCCTCGCCCAGGTCAGCCGCATCTTCACCGACGCCCTCTGGCTGGCCGTCGGCCCGCAGTACCCGCGCGTGCACATGTCCTTCCTGCACTGTGAGCACATCATCGCCGTGGCCAGCACGAGCGACCTCGTCATCCCGACCGTCACACTGGAGCAGCTCGAGGCCGACCTGCCGCTGGGCATGGCCGCCCTCAAGCGCCAGCTCGCCGAGAAGCAGCAGGAGCTGACCCTCCCGCCCCACAGCGACGAGGGCAAGCAGTACCGCAGGCTCTTCACCGCCGACGCCCGCCCCGTCCTCGAGCAGCACTTCCAGACCACGCTGACGTTCTACAACTGCTGCAAGGGCCAGGCCGATACCGGCACGCCGCCCATCGGTGGCAAGGGCAAGCCGAACCTGGCGCTGCAGCTGATGATGCAGATCACGCCCGACTGTTGATCCTTCTTCGCTCGTTGAAACATCTCCCCGACCCGTCACCATGTGTGACGGGTCATTTTTTGTGCGTGAGCAGCCGTTCGTAGGCCTCGACCATCGGCTGGAGTCCGAAGCGCGCCAGGGCTGTCTGGCGGGCATTGTCGCAGAGACGCAGCCGCAGCTCTTCATCGTTGCGCAGGCGGACGATCGCGGCACGCAGGGCGGCAGCGTTGCCGGCCGGGACGATGAGCGCGTCGACGCCGTCGCGCAGTTCGCCGGCGATACCGCAGGCGCCGGTGACGATCACGGCACGGCCGGCAGCCATCGCCTCAGCGGCCACCAGGCCGAAGGGGTCGTGGTCGCGCGAGGGGAGGACGAGCACGTCGCGCTCACGCAGGAACTCGGCCGTATCGAGCGGCGGCGTCAGCAGCGCCACGTCGGTGCCGCGGGCGCGGGCGGCGGCCATGGCAGCGCGCACCTCGGCCTCATCACGGCCGGAGCCGACGAGCGTCAGGAAGATCTCGGGCAGGCCGGCGACGGCCTCGACCAACAGATCGACGCCCTTGTCGCGCGTCAGGCGGGCAACACAGCCGACCTGCAACGGACCGGTGCGCGACGGCGGCAGGGGTAGGACGGCGAAGCGGTCGGTATCGACGCCGTTGCCGATGGCGACGGTGTGATCGGCGGGCCAGCCCATCTCTCTGTAGAGACGGCGGCTCAGCTCCGAGACGGCGACGGTAGTGGCCAGCGGCGCCAGGTGGCGCAGACGCGGGCGCCAGGGATTCATCTTGAGCCAACGACCCAGGCGGTCGTGCTCGATCCAGAGGACACGCACGCCGCGGGCTGCGAGAGGCGCGGTGAGCAGTAGTTTCTCGCTGAGGCTGAGCATGCAGACCGCGTCGGGTGCGGGCAGATCGGCCAACGCCTGCTCGAGCGCGGCGCGCATTCGGCGCTGGCGCCAGCCGAAGCTGGCCGCGAGTTTGGCGCTCACCGGCGGTTCGCCGACATCAAGCGCCAACGCGGCGAAACCGGCCTCGCGTGTGAGGCGCAGCAGGACCGGGCAACTGCCAAGGAAGGAAACCTCATGGCCGCGGGCGCGGAGTCCCTCCATGAGCGCGAGCGTCTGGATCTCGGCGCCGCCGAGCGCGCTTTCGAGCGGGAAGCGGGTGAAGAGGATGCGCACAGGAACACGATAACACAGGCGCAACAAATGGGCCTGTCTCACGACAGGCCCGATCCTCACTTGGTCGGCGGCTCCTTCCCTAACACCAGGACCATGACAGCGGCGGTGACCAGGCAAGCCGCGACCAGCTCACGAAGGGTCGGCCAGCGCCATTCAATTATTCCGGTAAGCAAGGCGCTCACAACCGGTGCCATGCTGAGCACGGTGATGACCACAGCTTCGCCAGCTCCCGCCTGATACGACTTAGCGATGAAGAAGCGGGTGGCACCGAGGAAGACTCCGAGCAGCATCCAGAACACCCAGCCTCGCAGGCCGAGCGGTAGTCGGAGCGGTTCGTACCGGACTGCCAACATCCCGCCCACTACTACCACAACCGCTGTGAGCATCGTGATTCCGGGCGAGCAACCGATCCGGCGCAGCGCGAAGTGCTGGCACACCGTCGTGACCATCGCCAAGAACGCGAACTGAAGACCTGTCATCGATAGACTCCTCAAATTCCGACGTTGAAAGTGAAAGATGCGCCATCGAAACACACTTCATGTTTTATGTCCATTATGCGATCTCCGCCTCCCACTCCGTCAGCAGGGCACCCAGCCGCTCGGCCGCTCCGGGCAAGCTCACGCACACGATCTCGTCGGCGCCGGCGGCGATGGCCTCGGCGGCGTTGTCACGATTGTCGGCCGAGCTGACGAGCGCGATCTTGGCGCGCGGGAACGCGGCACGCACGACGCGGATGACGGCGGGGCCGTTTGCCGCCGGGATGTAGTAATCGATGAAGGCCGCCGCCACGTCGGGCAGCGAGGGGAGGAGCGCGAGCGCCTCGTCGGTGGTAGCCGCCTCGCGCACCGCGCCGGACCAGCGCCGGGCGGCAGCGGAGCGGAGCATCGCGCGCTTCTCGGCGGAGTCATCGACGATGAGGAGTGTCGCCACGGCCGGATCGTACCAGAACAGAGATTGGCGATCGGCGCGATTCCGCCGCACAGGTCGCCGTAGAGCGTCCCGTAGCCGAGGGCCAGCTCGGTCTTGTTGCTCGTGTTGAGGAGCAGGCCGCCGGTGCGGTTGACGAAGGCCATGAG
>JAGOUB010000044.1 GCA_018061525.1 Candidatus Peribacteraceae bacterium | reverse complement strand
CCTTTCGGGGGTGCGCCCGGCCATTGCCAGCCGGGACCAGCAGCGCCACCGGCAATTCGGCATGCCAAGCGACGGTATTGCGCAACTCGATAGCCACGGGAATGTCGCGGCCCTGGCGAATCTCGGCCACCTGTCCGTCTGTCAGGTCTACGGCCGGCAGTCCCTTCAGCACTTCCTTCATCGGCTTCACCGCCGTCCAGCGGACATCGGCAGGTGCTAGCGAGCCGTCCACCGGCCAGTCTCCCAACTGCGTGCGGCGGAGCCCGGCCAGGTAGCCGCCGGTGCGCAGGGTCGTGCCCAGGTCGTGGGCCAAGGAGCGGATGTAGGTGCCCGAGCCGCAGCGCACGCGCAGCCGCAAATCGGGATAGGCGTAGGCGATCACGTCGCAGGCTTCGATCGTCACCTCGCGCTCCGGCATCACCACTTCCTCGCCGCGGCGGGCGCGGTCGTAGGCGCGCTCGCCGTCGATGTGCACGGCACTGTGGGCCGGCGGACGCTGGCGGATGTTGCCAACGAAGCGATCGCGGATGGCGCGCAGCACTGTCTCCACCTCGGGCTGCTCCACCCCCGGCTTGAGAGGGAACGGCTCGATGTGTCCGTCGCGGTCGTAGGTGGTACTGATGGCGCCCAGCTTTACCTCGGCCTCATACTCCTTGGGCAGACCGACAAAGAGCTCCACCGCCTTGAGCGCCTTGGCACCCACGGCCAACACCATCAAGCCAGAAGCGGCCGGGTCGAGCGTGCCCAGGTGGCCAACCGCGCGCTCCGAGAGCGTACGGCGGACGATTGCCACGACGTCGTGGCTGGTGGGCCCGACGGGCTTGTCGACGAGCAGGAAACCGTGTCTCACCGCGAAATCCTACCAGGAAAGCGGCCGATTGGCACGTCTTAGAAACCCTGCTGCCAGCTCGTTAAGACAGGCAGAAGGGCCGAAAGGACCAGGGCGACGACGGCCAGGAGGGCGATGACGCGGTAGATGAGGCTGTGCTTCATGGGGCGGTAACGGTAACAGAGACTGAATCGACGGACGTGCGGCCGTCGGGGCTGGTGACCTTGAAGGTGACGACGTACGTACCGGGCTCGGCGAACGAGTGCACGACGGAGCGCTGGTCGCTCTGGCTGCCGTCGCCGAAGTCCCACAGCGCCGAGATGATGGTGCCGGCGGAGCACGAGGAATCGAACTGGATGCCGAGCGGTGCCGGGCCCGTCAGGCGGCTGGCCTGGATGCAGGCCTTAAGGAGCGACTCGCGCACCACGATCGCGCGGCTGGTGCGCACCTCCTGCTTACCGGTCGTGCGCACGCGTAGGTCGATGGTGTAGGTGCCGGGCGTCTGGAACGTGTGCTCCACCTGGGCCGGGCCGAACACCTCGTCGGTGCGGTCGCCGAACGCCCAGACAAAGCCGGAGATGGCGTCGCCGGGCACGTAACTCTCGGAGGCGTCGAAGCGCACCTTCAGGGGGGCCACGCCGCCCTCGGGATCCATGCGGATGACGAGCGACGAGGTCGGCGGCTTGACCGTGACGATGATCGGAATGACCTTCACGTGGTCCTGCGTGTCCTCGGCAATGAGCGTGAGCGTGTAGGTCCCCACCTCGCGGTAGATGGCCTGGAGCGGTCCGGAGGTAGAGCCAACCTCGGTGGCGTTGGGCGCCTCCCAAGTGAAGCGCACGAAGGGCTGGCCGGTTTTGGGCGTGAGCTGAACTGTCAGCGGCGCCTCGCCGACAATCTGGCCGTTGGCCGGCAGCGGCGCACCGTCATAGGCCAGATCCGGCAGCTGCAGTTCGTCCACCACGCGGATAAGCGCCGAGAGCTCGGCGATCTGGCCGCTGGCCGAACGCACCTTGGCCACCACCGGGAACTTGCCCTTCTTCTCGTAGGTGTGCGTTGCCGAGTTGGCGTGCACCGACTCCCCTTCTCCGAAGCTCCACTCGGTGTCCACCACCGGCGTGTCGGTCTTGATGGCGAACTTCACGCCAAACGGCGGCGTGCTGATGAGGCGCTTCGGTTCGGTTACGAGTTCCACCGGGAACGGCAGCGGCGGAGGCGCTTCGACCGTGACCGTGCGCGAGTAGGTCTGCTTGGCGTTATTGGTCAGCTGCACCGAGACCGTGACGGTGATGGGACCGAGCGCGTAGAAGGTCTGCTTCACCTCGGTGTCCTTGGTGGTCACGTCGATCTTGCCGTCGCCGTCGAAGTCCCAGTCGATCTGCTTGATGAGCTGCTTGTTCGCCACCAGGTTGCTGATGCTGAAGGTGACCGGGCGCTCCACCACCGCCACCGGCGGCGTCATGGCGAAGACGGCCTTAGAGAGAATCAGGCGGCGGGAAGCCACGCGGATGCGGCCGTCGGACATGATGAGCTGCACCTGCACGCCGTAGACGCCGTCCTTCTCGAACGTGGCCGTGATGGTCGGGACGGTCGTCTCCTGGTCCACCTTGTTGTCGCCGTTCAGGTCCCAACGGTACTGGATCGGGTTCATCCCCAGGTTCTGGCTGGTGGCGACGGCGCGCTCGACGCTGAAGGTGATGGCGAGCGGCGCCACAAAGTCGGCGGCCTTGGTGGGATTGACGATGTCGAGCGCCAGGCCCGGCTCGCGCGTGAGCATGACGGCGGCCAGGATGCTGATGACCACGCCCGGGATCGTGACGAGCGCGAGGCGGACCATTGCCTGGCGCTTCACGCCCAGCGGCAGGTCCGGGTTCTGGATATGCATGAAGAAGAGCAGGCCGACGCCAGCGAACACGCACAGGCCGATCAGGGCGGAAGCCATGCCGATGCCGGCCAGTCCCTGCAGAGCGCCGGTCGGATCGGGCAGCACCGAGAGCAGCATGACGAGCCAAAGCAGATAGAGGCCGTAGACGACACCCACCACTGTGAGGAGCAGGGTCTTGGTGCGCTTCACGGCCGCGTTCTTCGGGTCGACCGGCGGCTTAGGCGCGGCGGGCGGCGGAGTGGCGGGCTGGCCGGTGATACCGTCGACGGAAGTCTCAGGCATCGGGCGCGGCGGGGAGGGAGGGCGCAGTCGGGAGCGCATCGAGATCGATCAGGTTCGTCGGCGCCTCGGGCGGAGCGGCGGTGCCATGCTCGGTCAGGTCGACGGTCACGTTGAAGGAGAAATTGTTGCCCTTGGGATCGACGACGGACCAGCGGATGCGATGGACGAGCGCGGTCTCGGCATCGATCCAAATCTCGCCGTCGGCGGCCAGGTTCTCGAACCAGGCGAACGACGCCGTCTCGCCGCGTTCGGCGCCGGCGCGGGCCAAGTAAGCGGCAAACTTCTGCTTGTCGATGGCGACGCGGTAGTGCTGCACTTTCACGCCGCGGATCGTGGTCTCTCCCAGGTCCTCGGTGACGGCGATGGATTCGGCTTGAGCGTCGAGCAGCCGCGGCTCAGGCGTGACGACGGTGCCCGTGCTGCCGGCCACGAGGCGAACCCAGCGGTCGAGCATGGCGTCGCGTTGGGCGGACGGAAGGACGATGTCGAAGGGCAGGCCGTCCACCGCGCGCACGCGCACAGCCAGTTCACCGGAGGGTAGGAGCGAGAGGTCGGCCTTGGCCGAAGCGGGGGCCTTCATGTCGCCCTGGCCCAGTTCGCCATCGAAGCCAACGGCCGCAAAGACGGACTTGCCACCCTCGGCAGTAGCGCCCGACGCGGTAACGGCGCCGTCGACGGAAAGTTGCAGGCTCCAGAAATGGACCTGGCCGGAAAGATTGAACTGCACCGAGCGCATTGCCTGCGTGGCCCGCACCGAACGGCTGATCACCTCCTGTGGATCGGGGCGGCTGGAACCGCACGCCGAAAGCAGCAGGGCGGCAGCAAGAACGGGGACGGACAGGCGGGACAGGGCGGCGCGAATCATGGCGGGGATCAGCATGCCAGACCGGCCAGGCGCCTGGCCAGTAGTCCGCGCCCGAACCTCTTGAGCCAAAGACGCGCTTCGGTCGGCGTCACCAACTCGATCCCCCACCGCCGCCACCCGCCGATCCCCCGCCGAATCCCGAGAAGCCGCCTCCGCCGCCACGTGAGGACGAGCCGCCGGACGAACCCACCAGCCAGGAGCTTCCCCGCCGGCGCGAGGGCTTAAAGCCGTAGCGCGAGACGAAATAGTCCATGCCGAGGCCGGCCAGGATGAGCAGCGGCAGCGGCAGCCACCACTGCATGGCGATCGACAGGAGCGCGCCGGCGCCGAGGCCGATCACACCGCCGTGCCACCACGATTTCGACTGCGCCATCCAAGCGCCTAAGAAACGGAATCCGTTGAGAACGACGAACAGCACCACGATCGCGAGTGAGAAATTATCTGATCCCTCAGTCACCGGCTCGGGCTTGTACTCGCCGCCAATCGCCTCTTTCAGCTTATCCACGCCCGCCGAGAGGGCGGCCGCATACTTGCCGTCCTTGAGCAGCGGCTTCATCACGTCCTCCGTGATGGCGTGCGCCGTCAGGTCCGGCACGGCACCTTCCAACCCGTAGCCGACCGAGACCCAGACTTGGCGGTTCTCGTAGGCCAGCAGCAGCACGACGCCGTTGTCATTGGCCTGGCTACCCACGCGCCAAGCGCGATGGATATCGAGCGCGGCCTGGCCGATCTCTTGGCCATTGAGGTTCTGGATGGTCACGACGGCAATCTCATTGCTCGTCTCCTGGCGGTATTCGCTCAGCTTCATCTCCAGGTCGGTCTGCTCGGTCTCGGTGAGCAGGCCGGCGGCGTCGGTCACAAAACCGTCATTCGGAGGCACGACAAACTGGGCCGCGGCCGGCAGCGGACGGCCCACTGCCATAAGCAGCAAGGCCGAGAGAATGAGGAGCCGTGAACCGACGTGGCGAGTCACGGCCCCCATCATAGCATGCGAGTGCTCAGTCGGCGTCGACCGCGCGGAAATCGAACTGGACCGAGGGCGCGCTCTCGGAGCCGGGCGTGCCCTGGAACGTCTCAGCGGGCGCGAAGCCGAGCATGCCGGCGGCGATGTTCGTCGGGAACGTGCGGATGCCGACGTTGTAGGAGGTCACCGCCTGGTTGTAGTCGCGGCGGGCCGTGGCGATGCGGTTCTCCGTTCCCTCAAGCTGCACCTGCAGATCGCGGAAACCCTGCGTGGCCGTCAGCTGCGGGTAGCTCTCGACGGTCACGAGCAGGCGGGAAAGGGCGCCCTGGAAGTCGTTGGCGGCCTCCACTTGTCCGGCCTGGTCGCCGGCGGACTGGGCCGACATCCACTTGGTGCGGGCGGCCACCACCTCGGTGAGCGTGCCCTGCTCAAAGTCGGCAGCGCCCTGCACCGTGGCTTGCAGGTTCGGGACAAGGTCGAAGCGGCGCTGTAGGTCGGTCTGCACCTGGGCCCAGGCCAGATCGACGCCGCCGCGCAGGCCGACGAGGTTGTTGTACGAGGTCCAGAGCCAGCCGAGGAGCACCACGGCAACGGCGAGGACAATCCAGAGTGTGCGAGACATAGAGAGGAGGGGGAAGGAGGAAAAGTTAGAGGATCACGTCGTCGGCAGCGGGGTTGTAGATCACGGTCGCCTCGCCGCGGGCGACGATATGACCGGCGGCGGCGGCACGCAGTTCGGCGGCCGTGGGCGGAGCGTCGAAGGAGAGTTCAGAGTCGAGTCCGAGCACCTCCACGCGGTAGTCATGCACGCCCGAGGCGGGACAGGGCGGCACGTAGACCGGGACGCCAAGCTGGCTCAGGCCCATGGCGGCACCATCCGGCAGGCGGTCGGCAGTGAGCCAAGCGGTGGCGGGCGGAGCGCCGTACACAACCCAGTGCACGTAGGCGCCGCTGGTGGCCGCAGGCTCTTCGAAGATCAGAGCGACCGAGCGCACCTCGGCCGGCATGTCGGCCAGGCGGAAGCGCAGGGGGCGGGCCGCGCCTTGGCAGGCGAACGCGCGGGAAATATGGCCGGTCACGTCGGCATCCGGCACGGTCACAGAGATGGCATCCGGCCCGCCGCAGCCGACCAAGAGGAGGGCGGAAAGAGCAGCCAAGCCGGTGGAACGCAGCTTCATCATAGCCCGATCCTACCCCGTATGACCGGGCGGATGGTAGGTTTTTTCCGATCAGCTCGCGGTTCCGTCAATGTCGTCGAAGTATTACCAAAAACTATGATAGAATCTTGGCAAGTTCCATCGATCTTTCAGGAGTGCGTCATGGCTCAGGTTCTCGGTCTCTTCAGTTACAACGGCGTCGAAGGAGTGACGACCGGCTGGCATGAAAAGGAGGGACGCAAGGTCTTCGTCGTCCACAACGGCCGCAGCGGCCGAGACAAGCAGGCACGACTGGGCGAAGACGTCCAAGAGCGCCTCTGGCTGCAGATTGAGCCGGTCCTACCGGAGCTGGACCAGCTCATCGTCTACCTCGGCAGTGCCGGCTGCCTGGCGTTCACGGAGAGGCTCAAGGCTGTCCCGCCGGCGAAGATCATCTTCGTCACCTGCGGCTGCCTCCGCCAGGAGAAGGCCGCGATCCTCGAGTCGAACGGCTTCGGGGCTTGCTCCAGGCTCCCCTGCGAATGCGGCGGATACCACACCCTCGGGGTGCTGTGTCACAACTTCTTGGAGCGCGGCGACTTCGAGGAAGCGCCCCTGCCCACCATCCGCGATGGAATGTGATGATGCCAGGCCCGCCTGGTCCCCCTGCCTTCAGGCGGGGGTTTTCTCATGCTAAAAAGCCCCAAAGGAGCAGGAATGGTCGGGACGAAAGGACTCGAACCTTCGACCTCACGGTCCCGAACCGTGCGCTCTAGCCAACTGAGCTACGTCCCGACAGACGTGGAGAATAGTGGATCTTCAGGGACGCGTGTGCGCTTTTTGATGAGCGACGTCCCGACAGACGCTTCTCTAAGAGAATGAGATGTCGGGAGACCCTCCCGACTTGGCGGCGGTGATGCGAACGACGCGGGGATCATACTGACAGCGACCCACGAACGCACGTTCCGTTTTTCACCGGAGACTCCTCTGATACAGGAGCCGACAAGACGGTGTAACGTTTTGGCAGATGAACCGTTAGAAGAAGCCTGCACGGACACTTGAACTAAGCCAAAAAGACCGACACGATGCGATACTATCGCTACAGCAAGCCATTTCCTTCAATCCCCTCTTCGCAGCAGAAATCTGCTTTGAGCCATTCAATTATACATTTATGAAACATTTATTTGATATGGCTAGTACCTCTGACTGGTGATCGACCGATTCACGTACACATATTTTATACATCAGTGCCTCTCGAACCTATCGCATCCGAGGTGGAAACGGAGCAATTTCCCCGGCTGAGAAGCCACTATGTTGAGTTTTCTTATACTATTTTCTCTCCCCGTCAAATTAGTATTATATAACATTTCTTATATATAGATACTGCCTGCCTGCAGGGCATCTGCAT
>JAGOUB010000043.1 GCA_018061525.1 Candidatus Peribacteraceae bacterium | reverse complement strand
GCGTAACAGCTCACTGGTCGATGCACTTATGCGCCGAAAATGTATCGGGGCAAAGCGGTATACCGCAGCCGTGAATTCGGTCCGGATTCGTCCGGACCCAGTGGTAGAGGAGCGTTCCGTTCAGCTGTGAAGCGAGATCTGCGAGGACTCGTGGAGCGTACGGAAGTGAAAATGTTGGCATGAGTAACTACTTGGCAGGCGAAAAACCTGCCCGCCGAATCCCCAAGGTTTCCCACGCAACGGTCATCGGCGTGGGGTTAGTCGGTCCTAAGGCCAGGCCGAAAGGCGTAACCGATGGACATCAGGTTAATATTCCTGAACTTCATGGAGATCGATCAGGGTTGCAGATTGATAGTCTGACAGGCCTCTGGTCCCGCAAGGGATTATGTCTGTTGGAAAGGATTTCTGCCGCCTAGGCGCGGCGTGACGGAACAGGAGGACTGGAGCGTCCGCAATGACTGGACGCGGAACACGTAAGGCGTTGAGATCGGTAGGAAAATCCGCCGGTTGAGTCGAGCGTGGATCCCAAATGCATCCCTCGCGGGGTGAGAGTTCAAATCCTTCAGTTCCCAAGAAAACCGTCGCGACCGAGAGCTTCATGAAACCGTACCGCAAACCAACACCGGTGGGGTGGTCGAGTAGACCCAGGCGAACGGGTCATCTAGCGTTAAGGAACTCGGCAATACAGCGTCCGTAACTACGGGATAAGGACTGCCGGCACAGCAATGTGACCGGCCGCAGCTAAAGAGCTCTGGAGACTGTTTACCAAAAGCACAGGTCCCTGCGAAGCCGTAAGGCCATGTATAGGGGCTGTTGCCTGCCCAGTGTCAGAAGGTCACGGGAGGAGGTTTACGCTTCCGACCTAAGCCCTGATGAACGGCGGCCGTAACTATAACGGTCCTAAGGTAGCGAAATTCCTTGTCGGGTGGTCGTAATCACTTGCCCGAACGACGAGCAATCGTCGGCACTAAGGAACCAGAGAGTTCAGTTGTTAAATGCCGAACTATTCTTACCGAATGAATGACAGTGAGATATGAATCGATCGTTTCCGATTAGTGAAAAACATCGCTATATGCTGGAATCTCCGTCGAATCCCCTATGCCGTAAGGTACGGGGTGCGGACAATCAGCAGGAAACCGCGCAAGCGGGCTCCTCAGAGACTACACGCGATGCTCCTCGCAAGAGGATGATGAGATAGTCCGATCCCTGCAGCGATGCAGGGGCGCCAACATCGAGGCGCGCTAAAAAACAACGTCTCGCGAAGAGCGAGGGTAGTGCGCTCCAGGCTTCGGCCGGAGTCATTGGCTCACCACCAATGGGAACCTCACTTGAAGTTCCGACCCGCACGAATGGTACAACGATCGGAGCACTGTCTCAACGCTAGGCCCGGTGAAATTTCAGTGACGGTGCAAATGCCGTCTTGATCACGGAAGGACGAAAAGACCCTATGAAGCTTCACTGTAAGCTGGCATTGTGTCGTTGGTCTGCGTGTGCAGAATAGGTGGGAGACTTTGAAGCCGGGGCGTTAGCCTCGGTGGAGTCACCGTTGAGATACCACCCTCGAATTCCGACGATACTCACCTTGTCTACGAAACGTAGCAAGGGACCGTGCTTGCTGGGCAGTTTAACTGGGGCGGTTGCCTCCTAAAGCGTAACGGAGGCGCGCAATGGTTGACTAGCACCGGATGGAAATCGGTGCGGTAGTGTAATCGCACAAGTCAGCCTGACTGTGAGACTAACAAGTCGAGCAGAGACGAAAGTCGGCGATAGTGATCCGGCAACCTGAGCATCTTGTATGCTCTCACCACGTGGGTGGGTTGTCGCTCAACGGATAAAAGTTACTCTAGGGATAACAGGCTGATCAGTCCCAAGCGCCCACAGCGACGGACTGGTTTGGCACCTCGATGTCGGCTCATCGCATCCTGGGACTGGAGAAGGCCCCAAGGGTCCGGCTGTTCGCCGGTTAAAGCGGTACGCGAGCTGGGTTCAAAACGTCGTGAGACAGTTTGGCCTCTATCCTCCGTGGTCCATTGGATACGTGAAAAGAGTTGCTCCTAGTACGAGAGGACCGGAGTGAACGAACCTCTGGTGACCCTGTTGTCGCGTCAGCGGCAGCGCAGGATAGCTATGTTCGGAAGGGATAACCGCTGAAGGCATCTAAGCGGGAAGCCCACTTTAAGATGGCGTATCCCCATAAGCCCCCCGGAAGACGACCGGGTAGATCGGCCACAAGTGTACGTGCAGCAATGCATTCAGCTGAGTGGTACGAACGGGCAATTGAACATTGTTCTTATCAACTGTACTGTTCATGTCTCACGCGCGGGCAAGACGTGCCCATCAAGAGCATTTGCAGAGATCCAAAGGAAATCGACCGTTTCGTCCTGGTGCTTCGAGCGACGGGGTAACACCTGATCCCATCCCGAACTCAGCAGTGAAGACCGTCAGCGCCAATGGTAGTGGGGCATCCGCCTTGCGAGAGTAGGCCGGTGCCAGGACGAAGCGGTTGATTCATCCATCACAATCAAACCGATCAAAGGGCCCTTAGAGGGCCTTTTTGTCGTATGCGCCCACCTGACAAATCGCTCTAAAACCGCTATACTGGAGTGAAACCGGTCCCAACATCCACACCCAATCCCATGCCGCCCACTGGAGGCCCTGAAACGCCGCCCCCTGTCCCCACGCCTGCCCCGCCCATCTCCTCAACCGTGGTGGGTCGCCTGCTGCGCGACGGCGCTGCGGCCACCGTGGAGCGCACGGATGTCGACCCTACGCAGATTGCCACGCTCCGCACCGAAATTCGCCGTGCGAGTACCGAGGATCGCCGCCTCATCTTTGGCGCCATCGACGCCAAGCTCCGCCAGGAGCTGCATGCCGAAGTGCGCACCGGCCTGACGGCGCTCCGTAGTAGCGTTACGACAGCCGATGCGGTCATGCTGACCGGTGGTGAGATGCTCCGAGAGATCCCGCGGACTTTCTCCATGAGCAGTACCACCAGTACCAGCGACCGCCTGCGCGGCGTCGCCTGGATGGCAGCTATTGCGGCAGGAGTGGTCAGCTTCGGCGCGGCCGCTAAGGGCAAGATCGCCAAGTTCCTCGCCTTATTGGGCATTCCCTTGGTGGCCATTGCCGCCCGCATGCATGGCATGGACCCCCTGGAGACCGCTCACCGCCCTCCTCGCCCCACCGATACGCCGGAAGAGGCCGTGGCCTTTGACGAGACGCTTGCGGCCAACGTGAACCTCTTGAATCGCTCCATCGCGTACACTCGCGAGGGTCCCGGTGGCGGCGACCGCCGCCTGCGCATGACAGCGCCCGGCAATGGCCTGCGCCTGGAGCAGGGCGGCCGCACATTCGGCATGTACAACAGCGCCGACCGTACTGCCACGCAGTTGGAGCCCTTCCTGGGTGCCACGAGTATCACCCGCGATGCCGACGGCGGCGCGGCCATCCGGACCGCCCATGTGGGCGGCATCGTCAATGTCACGATGCATATGGCGCCGGCCTCCTTTGCTGCCTTGGGCGCCGCCCTAGATACGCCCGGCAATGCCGTGCGCACTGCTGCGCTCAGCATGACCATTCGCCAGGCCGATCTAAGCGGCCCCGGTGTCACTCTAGCCCGCGTGAAGGCCGACCTGGAAGCCAAGGGCGCTACGGTCACCCTGACCGCAGGTCCCAATCCGACCCTCACCTGGACGTCGACGGCCTACCTGCGCCCGCTGACGGCTGCCCAGATCGCCGATACGACCAGCCCCGCGGCTCGCATCCCCGGCCCCGGCGCCACGCCTGCGCCGGCACCTATGTAAACCGCCCGATTGCGCTAGGATCGTCGCATGAAGGAACGGTTGCAGAAGATCCTCTCGCGGGCCGGCATTGCTTCTCGCCGCGCCGCCGAGGAGCTCATCCGCGCGGGACGAGTGACGGTGGCAGGTGCCATCGCCAAGGTGGGGGACCAGGCCGACCAAGCGGTCGATCAGGTGGCTGTTGATGGCGTCCCAATCAAAAAAAGCACGACATTCCTCTATTACCTTCTCAATAAGCCGCGACGCGTAGAGGTCACGAACAAGCGCCCTCCTGCCCCGCCCTCGGGCCGGATGCCAGCGTTGATCTTGCCGGACCTCTTGCCGCCGGATCTGCGCGGAAAAGTCTTCCCCGTCGGACGGCTCGACCAAGACAGCGAGGGGCTGCTCCTGCTCACCAATGACGGTGAGTTGGCGCTGCGTCTCACCCACCCGCGCTACGACCATGAGAAGGAATATCGCGTCCGCCTGCAGGCAGCCATGAGCGACGACGCATTGATGCAGCTACGACAAGGCATGGTCATGGACGGCCGCCAGACGAAGCCGATCATCGTGAAGCGCGTCGCGTCGAACACGCTGCTTATCACCCTGACGGAAGGTAAAAACCGCCAGATCCGTCGGATGTGCGAGATGGTCGGTTGCACCGTCCGCAGCCTGACGCGCGAACGTATCGGTCCGCTGACGATTGGCACCATGCAACCGCGGGCGTTGCGCGCCTTGGAGCCGGAGGAAATCGCCGCGATCCGCCGCTTCGTTGGACTGGACGAGGCCGCCGTATGACTGTCCAAAAACAGTCTTTTCCGCTATAATAGAGCCAGAACAAGCTATTCATCCCCTCCGAAGAGCCACATGCAATTCATCCCCCATGGAGCTGCACGCGAAGTGACCGGTACCTGCCACGAGATCCGTGTCGGCTCGCGCCGTTTCCTGCTCGACGCCGGAATGTTCCAAGGGCATCGCGCCGAGACGGTGGTGAAGAATCGCGAGCTTACCTTCAAGCCCGCTGAGCTCGACGCGCTCATCCTGACGCACGCCCACGGTGACCACGTCGGCCGCCTGCCGTTCTTCTGGAAGAACGGCCTGCGCTCGCCCGTCATCTCCACCTTCGCCACCAAGGATCTCGCCGATGTCATGCTTCAGGATTCGGCGTACATCCAGGAGAAAGATGAGGAGTTCGCCAAGAAGCACCTCAGCAACCGTATCAGCGAACCCCCGCTCTACAACCGCGAGGACGCCGCCGCCTGCATGAAGCTTTTCGCGCCGCGCCACTACAACGAGTGGTTCCCGGTCTGCCAGGGCGTGCAGGCCCAGTTCCTGGAGGCTGGACACATCCTGGGCGCAGCGATGGTGGTGATCGAGGCCAAGGACGCCGAGGGCAAAAAGGTCCGCATCGGCTTTACCGGCGACCTCGGTCGCAGCGCGCTCCCGATCATCCGCGACCCGGCCGCCATGCCCGCCGTTGATGTGCTCATCTGCGAGAGTACCTACGGCAACCGCGAGCACGAGAGTATCGAGAAGGCCCGCGAGCAATTGCGCGACGTAGTCCTGAACACAGCTTCCCGCGGCGGAAAACTGCTGATCCCCGCCTTCTCGCTCGAGCGCACCCAAGAGATCGTCTACGACCTGCACCTGCTTTGGGATGCCAAGGAAATCCCGGCCATCCCGATCATGATCGACTCGCCGCTCGCCTCCAAGGTGACCGACGTCTTCATGCGACACCCCGAGTGCTACGACGAGGAGATGTTCAAGGATTTCCTCAGCCGCGCCCATAACCCCTTCCAGTTCTCGCTGGTGAAGTACACCGAGTCGTCCGAGGACAGCAAGGCTATCAACGGCACACCCGGCCCGATGATCGTCATGGCGGGCTCGGGCATGTGCGAGGCCGGCCGCATCCGCCACCACATCCGCAACGAGATCGAAGATCCTCGGAATACCATCCTGGCCGTGGGCTATATGGCCAAGGATACCCTCGGCGCCGCCATCCTCGACCCGACCATCGACCGTGTGAAGGTCTTCGATGAATTTAAAATGAAGCGCGCCCAGACGGCCTACATCAACGCCTACTCGGGCCACGCCGACATGCGCGACCTCGACAAGTTCGTGGCCAGCGTCGAAGGCGTGAAGGACATCATCCTGGTGCACGGCGAAGAAGAGCAGATGATCCCGTTTGCCGATCGCATCCGCGCCGCCCGTCCGGGCGTGAACGTGCACCTGCCGGCCCGCGAGGAGGTCATCGAGATCTAAGCTAAAAGGCGTATTCGGCCCTCCTAGTTTGCCGTATAGTGGATCCCCTTGATGCTCCATGCGGCGTCCTCATTGGCCCACCGTGTCGCTTTTGCACCCTCTCGCACGCTCGCCCAGCCCGATTTTGGCGAGGTCGCCTTACTCATCGCCGGCAGCCGCGGCATGGAGACCGTGCTCCGGTCGCGACGCCTGATGACGTCCGCGCTGCGCCGCGTCTCGTCCCTCGATCCGGCCGTGCTCATGCGCCCGCGCACAGACCTGCTCACACGCGCTACCGGCATCTGCGCCGAGGAAGTGGCTGAAGCCGTGGTGGACGAGGTTGCTCACAGCATGGACCGACGTTCGACGAACGGGCTCGTTGACCTGCTGCAGGGTCCCGGGACGATCGAGATGGGCGACGTGCAGATGGAGCTCGACGGGGCTAACGTCATCTTTCGCCACGGCCGCGCCAGCGAGGAGGTCGACGGCGTCGTGGCCGTCGGCAAGGAGCCCGACAGGCTGGTCATCTACGACGTCACCACTTCGCCGTCCTACCTGGCCGAAAAGCTCGAGGACGGGGAGGAGTTCTTCCAAGACCTGCGGGCCTATTTCGCCTCCCGTTACGACATCACTCTCGAGAAGTGGCACATCCTCATGGACTACAAGCGCCAGGGTGAACTGCAGCCCTTTGATTCGCCGATTAGAGCTTTGCGCACACCCGAATCGGCTACCGTCTCGTCCGGCGTGCACATTCTGGCCCTGCCACTGCAGCGTCTTGTCCGCCAAATGCGCGAGCAGGTGCTGAGCATGATCGACGAGCGCGGCGCCTATCTGTTCGGCGGGATGGCCCATCACAACTGATCCGGCCTCAGAGCCCCATTGCCGCCGCGTGCGGTTTCATGGCCTCCAGCACGATGCCGATGAATTCGTCGAGCCCGATGCCCAGTAGCGCTTCGCACTGGCCGATCTGAGCGCGGTCCACCTGCGCGGCAAAGCCTTTGTCCTTGAGCTTCTTCTTCACCGAGCTTACCTCCACGTCGGCGATCTGCTTGCTGGGGCGCACGTAGGTAACGGCGATGATGAAGCCCGTCAGCTCGTCCACGCAATACAGGGCTTTGCGCAGCTGTGAATCCAGCGGGTAGTCGGCGCCGTACTTGTGGGCGTAGTGCGCGCGGATGTCGCCGAGCAGTTCCTGCGGTGCTTTGATGCCCTCGAGCATCGCCTTTAGGTCGTCGCCGCAGTGCTTCTCGTAATCCTTATCGAGCTTGTCCCAGTCGAGGTCGTGGAGCATGCCGGCCACCTTCCAGGTCGCCGGGTCGCCGCCGAAGCGCTTGGCCAACGCCTCCATGGCCGCGCCTGTGGCGATGAGGTGGGCC
>JAGOUB010000042.1 GCA_018061525.1 Candidatus Peribacteraceae bacterium | reverse complement strand
CTGGTAGCCCTGGCCCTTGAGGCGGGCGCGGAAGGCGTCGAGGTGGATCTTCACGATCTTCTGGATGTGCGCCTGCGTGAGGGCGTTGAAGACGATGATGTGGTCGATGCGGTTGAGGAACTCGGGACGCATGTGCTCCTTCAGCTCCGAGAGCACCTCCTGGCGGCGAGCCTCGTACTCCTTCTCCTCGGTCTTGGCGGCCTCGTCGTCGACCTTAAAGCCGATCTTGGCGGCCTGCTGCGTCAGCTTCTTGGCGCCGACGTTGCTGGTCATGACGATGACGGTATTGCGGAAGTCGACCTGCTTGCCCGAGCCGTCGGTGAGCACTCCGTCCTCCAGGATCTGCAGGAGCAGGTTGAAGAACTCGGGGTGCGCCTTCTCGATCTCATCGAAGAGGACGACGGAGTAGGGCTTGCGGCGGACGGCCTCGGTGAGCTGGCCGCCCTCCTCGTAACCCACGTAACCGGCGGTGGTGCCGGTCAGGCGGGAGACGTTGTGGCGCTCCATGAACTCCGACATGTCGATCTTGATGAGGGCGTCCTCCTTGGCGTAGACCTCGCGGGCGAGCGTGCGGACGAGCTCGGTCTTGCCCACGCCGGTGGGGCCGAGGAAGAGGAATGAGCCGATGGGGCGGCGCGTGTCGCCGATGCCGACGCGGCTGCGGCGGACGGCGCGGGCCACCTTCTTGATGGCATCGTCTTGGCCGATCACGGACTGCTTGAGCACCATCTCGAGGTTGGCCAGGCGCTTCACCTCGCTCTTCATCATTTTGGTGACGGGCACGCCGGTCATGCGGGCAACCACGGAGGCGATGTCATCCTCGGTGATGGCGATAGGGGAGCGGGAGTCGCCGTCCTGCGCTTTGAGCAGGGCGTCACGCTTCTCCTTGAGCGTCTGCTGCTCCTGCTTAAGCTTGAGGGCCTGGTGGTACTTCTGGTCGTGGACGGCCGACTGCTGTTTTACCGTCAGTTTCTCAAGCTTGGCCTCGATGTTCTTGAGCTCGGGGAAGGCGTCGGTGCGTGAGAGGCTCTTGCCGGCGGCGGCCTCATCGAGCACGTCGATGGCCTTGTCGGGCAGGTAGCGCTCGGTGATGTAGCGCGAGCTCAGCTTCACGGCGGCCTCCAGGGCGCTGTCCTCGATGTTCAGCTGGTGGAAGGCCTCGAAGGTGGGGCGGATGCCCTTGAGGATCTTGAGGGCGTCCTCCTGGTTCGGCTCCTCGGCCATGACGGTCTGGAAGCGGCGCTCCAGGGCGCGGTCCTTCTCGATGGTGCGGTACTCGTCGAGCGTCGTGGCGCCGATCACCTGGATGGTGCTGCGCGAGAGGGCGGGCTTCAGGATGTTGGCGGCATCGAGAGAACCCTCGGCGGCGCCGGCGCCCACCACGGTGTGCAGCTCGTCGATGAAGAGGATGATCTGCTTCTCGCTCTGGGTGGCCTCCTTGATGATGTCCTCGAAGCGCTGCTCGAACTCGCCGCGGTACTTGGTGCCGGCCACGAGCGAGCCCATGTTGAGGATGAGCACGCGCTTGTCGCGCAGCGGGGCGGGCACTGAGCCGGCGACGATGCGCTGGGCCAGGCCCTCCACGATGGCGGTTTTGCCCACGCCGGGCTCGCCGATGATCACCGGGTTGTTCTTCGTCTTGCGCGAGAGGATGTGGATGATGCGCTCGATCTCGGTGTCGCGGCCGATGATTGGGTCCAGCTTCTTCTCGCGGGCCTTGGCCACGAGATCATCGGTGAAGTAGTCGAGGGCGGGCGTCTTGCTGTTCTGGTCGCCGCGGCGGCGCTTGAGTCCCTCGGGCTCGCCGGCGGGCGCGCCGGTCTGGGCGCCGGCGATGGCGCCCTGGAGGCCCTGGAAGAAGGCCTCGAGCGACTGCTCGACGTTGCGGTTCTGGCCGCGGAAGGTGTTGATCTGGCCGAACATCTCCTCGACGTGCGCCTTCAGGTCGTCGGGCTCCACCTGCATGTTCTCAAGGATGAGAGTGGCGGCGTTCTTGCCCGTGGAGACGAGCGAGTAGAGGAGGTGCTCCGTGCCGACGTTGGCGTGGCGGAACTTATGGGCGGTGGTGACGGCCTGCTCGATGACGGTGTGCAGGAAGACGGACAGTCCGTGCTTCACGTGCTTGCCTTCGATGTTGCCGGTCTTGCTCGCCTTGAGCAGGATGCGCACGTTCTCGAGCGTCACGCCGGCGCCGGTGAAGAGCGAGAAGCCGAGCGACTTGGGGATCGACAGGAGTCCGAGCAGCAAGTGCTCGGTGCCGATGTAGGCGCTTTGCATCGCCTTCGCCTCTTGTTCGGCGATCTGAAGAGCGAGCTTAGCGTTGGGGGTGAAGCGGTCGAACGGGTGCATAAGGGGGTGAAACGGAATCATTTGTCACTCTAATTATCCGAGTGATAAGACGTCAATGGCGTCAGAGAATAATAGCCGACTTTTTCGGTTTCGTTGAGTGCACGGACCAGCAAGAAGTGTTCTAGATACTGAAAATGTACGCTTGATTGTACTTTTCGGGTGATCACCGGTTGGTCACTGCCGTTCAGTGCTGGGGCTGCTGGCGCTTCAGGTCGCGGCGGCGGCGCAGGTCCTCCAAGAAGATCGCCAGGATCGTCGTGGCCGGCACGGCCAAGAGGATGCCGAGGATCGGGTGGATGGTCTCGGGGAAGCTGACAGCCACGAGCATCGCGAACATCACGGCCACCGGCGACAGGCCAACGGCGCGCTGCATGACCATCGGCACGAGGAAGTTATTCTCGAGCCACTGGATCAAGTAGAAGAGCACGGCCACGAGCAGCGCCCACTGCGGGCCTTCCTGCGTGAGCGCCACCAACACCGCGGGACCGGCGGCAATGAGCGGGCCAAGATAGGGGATGAACTCGGTCAGGCCGGCGAGCACGGCGAGCGTCACGGCGTAGTCGAGGCCCACGATCGAGAGGGCGACGAAGACGAGGACGGCGATGCACAGGCCGAGGATGGCCTGGCCGCGCGCCCACTGGGCGATCTTCACGTGGATGGCCTGCGACTTGTCGTCGAGGTAGCCGCGGTAGCTGGGCGGCAGCATGCCGCGCACCCATTGGCGGATCGATTCGCGCTCCAGCTGGATGAAGCAGGCAAGCGCCAGTACCACCGTCATCTGGGCGACGAAGCTGAGGGCCGAGCCGGCCAAGCCGAAGGCGAACTGGAGCGAGCCCTGGGCGGCCGAGCTGAGATTCTGGCCGAGCTGCTGGAGGGCAAAGCTGAAGTTATTGAGCGAAGGGTCGGAGAGGACCGTCTGAAGCAGCTCGTGCAGGCGCACGTTGGATTCGGCCGAGAGGAACGGCAGCACGAAGGTCGGATCGCGCACGAAGGCGTTGGCTGCCACGGTCACTTTGGTGACCATCTCCGTGATCTGGGTCCCGAGCAGCGGGACCAGCGACACCATCAAGGAGGTGATGATGACGACAGCGGCCAGGTAGTGGATGAGCACGGCCAGCAGGCGCGGCACTTTCAAGCGCTCCAAGAAGCGCACGCTCGGGTCGATGATGGCCGAGACGAAGAAGCCGAGCAGCAGCAGAATGATCGCGTCCTGCAGCTGGATGACGAGCCACGAGCCGGCCACTATGGCCAGCACCGCCAGCGCGGCCCGCGCCACGCTCCAGGTGGAGAGATCCACCATCATCTGCGGCTCGCTCTCGGCGGGCGGCAGCGGCGCGACAGGCATGGGGTCGATGCCTTCCTTCTGGCGCTTCTGCAGCTCCTCGCGCGTGCGCTGGAGCAGGTCCTGGGCACGCTTGCCGAGGATGCGGAACGATTCGAAGGCCGAGGACTGGGGGAGCTTCTTGTTGTTCATCCGTTAATGAGGGCGGAAATGACGAAGTCGACGATCAGGAAGGAGCAGGCGCAGACAATGAATCCGATGATGGAATACATGATGCGGTTCTTGCCCGAGGCCTTGTCCTCGGTCACGCCGGAGATAGCCAGTTGGTAGCCGCCGACCATCACGTTGACCATGAAGATCATGCCGGTGGCGCCGAAGATCATCTTCACCAGGAAACCGATGAAGTTCGGGATGCAGGTCACGTCCAGGATGCCCGTCACAAAGTCGCAACCCTCGATACCCTCGGTGATGAGGGCGAAATCCTGGGCATGCGCTGGCGCGGCGACGAGAGCGGCCAGGAGGCCGAGCGCGATCATCATCCGACGGCCGTGTGTGTGCGTGAGGGAGAACATCGATTTCTCCCTATAGTATACTTGTTTTCTGCCCCATCCGGAAGGACACTGGGTCGCGCATGTCGCTGGACAGAACCTCAAAATCTGGCTTCTCCTGGGCTCGGACGCCTCGTCCGATGGTCGCGCTGGCGCCGATGGCGGGCGTGACGGACGCCTCGTACCGGCAGTTCATCAAGAAAATCTGTCCGGAAACCATCCTGTACAGCGAATTCCTCTCCACCGACGCCATCACCTACGGCGCCAAAAAGACGATGGGCATGATGGAGTTCAACCCGGCGATCGAGCAGCCGTTCATCGTGCAGATCTTTGGCGATGAGCCCGAGCACTTCCTGACGGCGGCCAAGGTGGTGGAGCAGATGGGCGCCGACGGTATCGACATCAACATGGGCTGCCCGGCCGCCAAGGTCGTCTCGTCGTGCCACGGCGCGGCGCTCATCAAGAGTCCCGAGCTGGCCGCCGAGCTGGTGCATGCCACCTGCAAAGCTGTCTCGATTCCGGTCAGCGTGAAGACACGCCTCGGCTGGGACAAGAAGGACGGCCTCATTACGTTCTGCCGCGGCCTGGTTGACGCCGGTGCCGCGTCCTTGGCCATCCACGGCCGCCGCTATTGCGACAAGTTCGGCGGCGAGGCCGATTGGGAGCCGATTTATCGGCTAAAGGAAGCTTTCCCGCACATTCCGGTGCTGGGCAATGGTGACATCAAATCTGGCGCCGATGCGCTCCGGATGATCAAGAATCTCGACGGCGTGATGGTGGGCCGAGCCACCTTCGGCAATCCCTGGGTGATGGCCGACATCGTCGAGTCGTTCAAGACGGGAGTGGCCGCCACGCCGACCGCCGGCCAACTGAGCTTCAGCCAGAAGGTGCCGTACATTCTCGAGCACTGCCGCCTGTCGGTGGAAGTGAAGGGACCCGTGCGCGGCACGCTGGAGATGCGCCGTCACCTCTGCGGCTACATCAAGGGGTTCGACGGTGCCGCCGAGGTTCGCGCCAAACTGATGGTGACCGACGACATGGCCGACGTGATGCGCCTGGTGGAGCAGACGGGGGAGCGGCTGGCCGCCGAAGAGGTGGTGCCGGTGGCGGCCTGACGCCGCAAAAAGGGACGACGGCACGGGGCCGTCGTCCGGGTTGTCAGTCGGGCTGCTTCTCGCAGAAGTGGCCCTTGGTGGGGTTGATCCCGTTGCCGCGGTGGAACAGGGCCCAGCCCATGCTGAGGATCATGCGGGCGTAGGCCTCGTCCAGCTCAGCCTGGAAGCCGCTGATGCCCACGGCCCAGTCGTGCTCCACGACGCCGCCGGCGTGGCGGACGTCGCCGGGACGGATGAGGTCGGGGCGCAGGCTGATCATCTCGCGCGTGCTCATCTGGTCGCGCCAGGCCATGTAGGCCTTGATGCGGGCAATCGGCGTCAGGATCAGTCCGGGCTCATCGGGTTCGCCGACGGGCATCTCGTAGAGGATGCCGCCGTCGGCGCTCCAGGTGTCGAAGGTGAGGTTGGGCCGCCGCTGGTAGGCGGGGTTGCCCACCACGATATGGGCGTTCGGCCTGACGACGATCTTGTGCGAGATGGCGTACCGGATCGCCGGCAACACCGACTCGACGGCCTCCTGCGCCAGGTTGGCGCTCACCAGCAAGGGCTGGCTCATGCATTCCTCCGTGGTTGTTCGGGCGACGGGTTGAACGTTCCGCGCGCACCATACCACGCTTCTGAGCGGTCGGTTCAGATCTCTTCCCAATCCTCGATCTCGCCCGCCTCGAACGCGCCCAGGCCTTCAGGGTTCACGCCTCTCAATGGTACGGCCAGCAGTCGCTTGAGCGGCTTCACTTCTTTGTTATCGGCGAAGCGAATCTCGCGTGTGTCCTCACCTATCACCGCTGAGTGCTCCAAGACACCCTCCACCTCGCGGTCGCCGACCAGGCGCAGCACGGCCTGCCGCACGTCGGAGAGCGTGATCTGTACCGTGCCCGGCTTGAGGTACCAGCCTTCCTCGCTCGCCTTCGGCTGGTCGATATCCAAGCGGATGGCCTGGTGCGCGCTCTTGGGTCCGACGACCAGGAAATAGCGGTCATCGCTGCCTGCCACCACGTGGCGGATGGTGTCGCGGAACTCCACGAGCAACCGGTGCAGCCCATCGACGGTCAGCTCATCGAGACGGACGCGGAGCGTTAGGACATCGAAGGTCGGGGTGGGCGCGGGGCGATCGGCGGACATGGATGGAGAGGAAAGTGGTCAGCCATCGTAGCATCAAAAAACCGGCCTTGCGGCCGGTTTCAAGTGGTCTATGGAAAGGGGATCAGAGCGCGAGTTTCACGCTCGGGCCCATCGTCGGGGCGACCGTGACGTTCAGGATGTAGGTGCCCTTGATGCCGCTTGGCTGGGCCTCCTTGATGGCGGCCAGGATGGCTTCGAGGTTCTCCTTGAGCTTGGCGGCGCCGAACGACACCTTGCCGAACGGGGCGTGGATGATGCCGAACTTGTCCATCTTGCACTCGATGCGGCCCTTCTTGAGCTCCTCGATCGTCTTGCCGATGTTCTCGGTGACGGTGCCCGCCTTGGGGTTGGGCATGAGGCCCTTCTGGCCGAGGATCTTGGCGACCTTGCCGAGGTTCTTCATCATCGCGGGCACGGCCACGGCGATGTCGAAGTCGATGGTGCCGGCCTCGATCTCCTTCACGAGCTCCTCGCTGCCGGCCTTGTGGGCACCGGCCTTCTTGGCCTCGGCGATAAGGTCATCCGGCACGAAGGCCGCGATCTTCACTTGCTTGCCGGTGCCGTTAGGCAGGCTGACGACGGTGCGGACGAGCTGGTCGGCCTGGGTCGTGTCGGCGTTGATGCGGAAGTGCACCTCGGCGGTGGCGTCGAACTTGGTGGTGGAGAGCTTGGGCAGCAGGTCGCAGGCCTCGGCGATGGAGTAGGTCTTTTTGGGGTCGACCAAAACGGCGACCGCCTTGTACTTCTTGCTGCGGGCGACGCCAGTCACTTTGTCTCGCTTGAGACGGGGGCTGGTTCCAGGGGCACGGTTATCCGGCATGGGATTGGGGGAAAGTGGTGCAGGCGCTCGAATGAGCTCCCACTAGATGTGCAGGGATTTTAAAGGGGATTTGGCTAATGGCAAGTAGTTTTGTCATTCGCTTTGGTTCCTTTGGAGCTAGTGCCAACCATCCGTATGGCACTTCTTTGTGCGCGACAAAGAAGTGCCCAAGAA
>JAGOUB010000041.1 GCA_018061525.1 Candidatus Peribacteraceae bacterium | reverse complement strand
GCGTCGGCGATGATGTACTTGCGCGTGCCAGTGGTGAAGTAGCGGTAGGCCACGTCGATGGTAATGCCCTGTTCGCGCTCGGCCTGCAGGCCGTCGGTGAGCAGGGAGAGGTCGATGGCCTCCATGGCGGCAGGCATGAGCGGCAGCAGCAGCTGGTGGTTGCCCAGCAGGGTGTACCAGCGCTGCAGGGGCGTGGTGCGGATATCGGCGCGGGCCAGGACGGGCAGGCGTTCGGGCGCCGCCACGGTCGTGAAGATCGGGGCAGAAGGCCAGAGGGCGGAGAGCTCGGCGATGACGTGCTCGGCGCCGCCCGCGGTGGTCAGCCAGTCGGCGGTGAGGGCGAGATTCATGGAGATGGCGCCGAGCCATCATACCCGTACCGACGCAGGCCGAAACGCTGCCCCAGAAGGCCAGGAAGCTCTATGATTAGCCGCGGTGCTGCTCTCGCCCCGCCGAATCCCGAAACGGTTCAACCGCCGCGTCTCACCGCAGACGAAGGCGTTGCTGAACAAACGCCAGAGTCGCCAGAAGGGCTACATGATGGAACGCTGGCGCCGAGCCTGGGCCCGCTGGCGGCGGCAGTTACAGTGGCTGCGGAAGCCTCTCTTACGTGCGCTCTGGATCGCACTAATCGCCCTCATCCCGCTTGCCGGCGTGATGGTGTTCTTCTCGCCGGCGCTGCGTCTGAACTCCATCGGCATCGCCCGCTCGGACCTGCGCATCGACATCCCGACCGTGCAGCGCGCGCTCAAGCCGCTGATGGGCGAGCGCCTGTTCTTCGTCTCGTCGCACGAGATCCAGGAACGTCTCCAGGGCGCGGTGCCTGATCTCCAAAGCGTCTCGATCTCGAAGGGCTACCCCAACCGCCTGAGCGTACAGCTGACTCTCGACCCGATCGTGGCGCGCCTGCGCATCGAGAGCGCCAGCGCCCCGGCCGCCGAGAGCGGCACGGTGCTGAGCGACTACCTGACGCGCAGCGGCATCTACGTGCAGTACGCCGCGGCGCAGGTGCCGGGCGTGGAGAGCGTGCCCGAGCTCATCGTGGTGGACTGGGCGGCGCGCCCCAATGTGGGCACTAAGCCCTTTGATCCGCGCATTCTGGAGCGTTTACCCGAGGCCGAACACGCCCTCAGCGAGCAGTTCGGCCAGGCCGTGCAGACGCGCACCATCTACGTGCGCGCGCAAGAATTCCACCTCCAGCTCAAGGAGTTCGCCGTCTGGTTCGACCTGAAGAGCGAATTGGAGGACCAGCTCAAGCTCTACCGGATTTTCCTGCAGACGGTGCCCCAGAAGGACGTGAAGGAATACGTGGACCTGCGCCTGGCCGACCGGATCGTCTACCGCTGATTTTTCTCCCCTCCGCGCGAGGGGATCCCTATACTCGCCACTCCGATGATCGAACCGCTGCTCTCGCTTCTTCTGTTCGGCGCCGTACCCCTGCACGGGATGGCCCCCGCCGATGCCGGCGACAAGCCCGCTGTGGCCATCGCCGCGCCTGTTGCCTCGCCGCTTTCGCCTGAGCCCACGACGATCGCCTTCGCGCGGCCACTCTCGGCCAGCGGCATCGTGGTGATGGATCTCGACAGCGCCCAGCTGCTCTACAGCTCTGGCCCCAAGGAGGTGCACGCCATGGCCAGCCTGACCAAGCTCATGACGGCCCTCTTGATCGTGGAAGGACACGACATGGACGAGTGGGTGACCATCCCGCCCGAGGTGAACACCGCTACCGGCAGCATGCTGCGCCTCTTGCCCGGTCAGCAGTTGAAGGTGGGCGACCTGCTCGCCGGCCTGCTGGTGCCGTCAGCCAACGACGCCGCCATTTCGCTGGCCGTCTACCACAGCGGCAGTGTGAAGGCCTTCGTGGAGGACATGAACCAGCGCGCCAAGGAGCTCGGATTACGCGATACACACTTTGCTAACCCGACGGGCCTCGATGACGACGACCACGTCTCGACGGCGCGCGACCTGGGCTGGCTGACGCTCTACGTGCTGCGTCAGCCCGAGATCTTCCAGCGCATGGAGCTGAGCGAGAGCCGGATCACCACGCGCTCGGGCAGCATCTACACCCTGACGCACACGCATCAGCTGCTGGGCCGCGACGGCTCGCCGGTGATCGCCGGCAAGACCGGCACCACCGACCTGGCTAAGGAATGCCTCATCTCGATCGTGCAGGAAGGTGGCCGCCGCACGCTGGTGGTACTGCTCCATTCCGACGACCGCTACGGCGACATGCAGACGGTGCTGGATGCGCTGCCGAAGACCCGATAACGCGCCAAATCACGGAATCGGGATCTGTCAAAAAATAGCCGTTCCAAGGCTGCAAGAAGGCCCTCGGAAATGCTAGAGTGTCGGCTCCGTGGCAGCCCCGTCCATCCACTGGCTTTCGACCCGCATCCGCGTGCTCTGCATCGCCACCTTCGTGGTGGGTTGCCTACTGCCGCCGTATATCCCGTCGGAGGCGATCGGCAGCGGCGAAGCAGCCCCCGAGTTGGCCGACGCCAGCCAGCTCCTGATGGTGGAGGACGGCTTCCTGATGAAGACCTCGCCGCTCACGCGCCACGAGCAGCACCGCACGCTCTCGCAGGGCACGGTGGTGACGGTGCAGCCGGGCGAGACGATCGTGGACATCGCCAAGCGCGCCAAGATCGACCAGGAGACAATCCGCTTCGCCAACCGGCTTGGGCCCGACGACAACATCCAGGCGGGCATGGAGCTCCTGCTATTGCCCGTGGACGGCGTGCTGCACACCGTCACCCGCGGCCAGACGCTGCCGCGCATTGCGGAGCTCTACGGCGTGGACGCCAACGCCATCGCCGAGCAGAACAACATTCAGAATGGCTTCATCACGGCCGGCCAGCAGCTGATCATCCCCGGCGGCCAGCCGATCTTCGGCCGCAGCACCGAGCTGGCGGGCGTGCCCTCTATCACCCTGCCGTCGCAGGCCGGCTCGTCCTCATCCAGACCGCCTGCCGCCAAACCGTCCACCAAGCCCGCCCAGGACTTCACCGCCAACCCCACCGCCGGCCTCCTGCAGTGGCCATGCGAGAGCTGCACGATCACGCAGTACTTCCACGAGGGCCACTACGCTCTCGACATCGCCGAGTCGGGCGGCGGCAACATCTTCGCGGCCGAGGACGGCACGGTGACCGAGGCCGAGAACGACGGCGGCTGGCACGGCGGCTACGGCAACGTCGTGCAGATCGACCACGGCAACGGCAAGACAACGCTCTACGCGCACAACAAGGAGGTTTACATCAAGGTGGGCGACAGCGTGAAGCGCGGTCAGGTGATCGCGTACATGGGCAACACCGGCCGCGTCTACGGCGTGACGGGCATCCACGTGCACTTCGAGGTCCGTGACAACGGCGTGAAGCGCAATCCCTTGCTCTACCTGCAGTGATCAAGGGCTGATCGATCAGGTATTTGCATAATTCTATAATTGTGTTTTTATGTGTTTTTTGGTAGAATGATCAAGACATGTCCGCGACCACACACACCTCCTCCAACCGTTTCGCCGCCTGGAAGGAATTGGCCCTACCGGCCGTCCTTTGGCTGCTTCTGGCGGTTTCACTCTCGTACGTCGCCGCCCTGATCAGCGGCCAGTAAAGCGAGCCCTAGTCGGATTGCGTCAAAGTCGGTGAGCTGGTAGGTTTTCCCAGCCTTCTTGCGCATGCGGGCAGCGGTGTTTCTTGCACATCAATGGAGCCATAGCTCAGCTGGTTAGAGCGCTTCCCTGTCACGGAAGAGGTCGCGGGTTCGAATCCCGTTGGCTCCGCCATTCTCGTTTCCCCGCCGCACACGCGTCGGGTCCTTTGGAGGTGCCAGTTCAGGAGTGGGGGCACACTGTCGGTGTGCCCTTGTACTTCATTCATCACACAGAAAGAGGCCTGAGCGCAATGCTCAGACCTCGATTCTTTTCCAGCTCGTTAGGTCGCGATGATCGCGAAGTTCTCGGTCTGTCCGGATAACAGACTGCGGATGCTCAGACCGTACCCGCCCTTGGCGGGCGTCCATGGGCCGCAGCCCGTATGGACCACTCGACCGTCCTGGGTGATCTGCACAGTGTGGGAGCTTTCGCCGCCGCACCACGCTGAGAGATCAATGGAGATCGGGATCCCGGCCTTCACATCGTAGCCCCGGCGATCGGGACGGATGCTCGAGCCGTTCTGCTGGACGTACATACCTCACTGCCTTCTCGAACGAGAACCACTTGCCACAAGGAGTGCTCTCACTCCACGCAACTCGTAACCGTCTGATTGCGAATTGCGTGGAGTGGTTACTGGAAAAGAACATGCGGACACCGTGTCCAATAAATAATTTATACATTATATTTAATTTATGTCAATCATGTCACCGCTACGACGTACTCCGTCGCGGCGGCATACGACGACCCGGAGAAACACATGAGGAAGGCAGCTGATCAGCGGCTCCTGGATCTTCACCGTGCACTGACACAGCACAGGGAGATCGCAGGAGAGGCCCGTTGTCGGACGAGAGTGACGGTTCAGCTACTGCCCTGAGAAAAAACGGGCAGCGCCATCTGCGTTGTTCAACGGCAGACCGGCTGGTTACAGTGGTCACAACCATCTTTGGGATGGCTCTCTCCCAGCGGTCCATTCACACCGCCGGCAGTCACACATGCCTCAAGGCGTCCGCACGCCACCCCGCCAACCCGGTTCCCCATTCCTTCCCTTGGACAGAGGACACAGTCTTGAAGACGCAGAAGTGCCAGAAGCCCCGTCGCGGCTTCACCCTGATCGAATTGCTGGTCGTGATCGCCATCATCGCGATCTTGATCGGCTTGCTCCTCCCGGCCGTGCAGAAGGTCCGCGAAGCCGCGGCCCGCATGAGCTGCCAGAACAACCTCAAGCAGATCGGCCTGGCCACGATCAACTTCGAGTCGGCCATGGGCGGTCTGCCCGCCTCGCGCAACAGCAAGAACGGCGGCCTCGCGCCGGCCATCCCCGTCGGCAGCAACCGCGGCAGCGTCCTGATCACGCTCCTGCCGTATCTGGAGCAGGCCAACTTGCACAAGGCGTTCGTGATCACCGACGACTATCTGGCTCCAAGCAACCTCGCGCTGCTGGCTACGCCCCTGAAGGCCTACCAGTGCCCGTCCACGCCGGGCAGCCCGCGCCTACTCAGCAGTGCCGCCGGCTCGTCGAACAAGTACCTCGCGCCGATCACGAGCAGCAACCCGTCCGGTTCCCCCTACGTCTACGCCGAACTGACACACACCCTGGCCGTCACGACGTTCGTGGCGGACTACGCCTCCTGCGTACAAGTGAAGGACGACGATTCGGCCTACGGGGCCATGCGCCAGAACACGCGCACCCAAGTGACGAGCATCACCGACGGCACGAGCAACACCCTCCTGTTCGGCGAACTCGCCGGACTCCCGAAATACTACCAACGGGGCGGCGTGGCCTACACGCCCGCCAAGGCCGACATGACCAAGCCCGGCGACGGCAGCTGGGGTAGCCAGGATTGGCGCATCACCTGGACCCCTGTGGGGACGTGCGCCATCAACTGCGACAACGACCTCAAGCCGTTCAGCTTCCACAGCGGCGGGGTGAACTTCGTCTTCTGCGACGGCTCGGTGAAGTTCATCAGTCAATCCGTCAGCACCACGACTTTCCGCGCCCTGATCACCGCCCAGGGCGGCGAAGTCCTGAACACCGACTACTGATCATCCTGTGACTGCCGGGTTAAAGGACCCAACCCCTGCCGCTCTCCCTGGCAGGGGTCTTTTTCGTGAATTTGATAAATATCATAAATAATGTATAATAGTATTTAACTCCCCACAAAAATCTATGTCGCTCTCCGAAGGACCGCGTCTGCCGGATGACTTTGATGAGAAGCTCGCTACGTTTAACAACCTGAGGAAATCTGACCTCAATGGCTACAACGGCTCAACGGCTGGCTTGTACAGTCTGATGCGAGGCGACGACTCGGATGACCTCCGGCAATACTACCCGGACTGGACGACTGAAGACGTCAAAGCACTCTTAGAGGCGCTCGGTGAGCCGACCGAGCAGTCTCCTTTGTCGCCCGAGCTAGTGGCCTTCATCGAAAGAGGCAGCCGGCCGGCAAATTACAAGGCAACGCTGGAGCATTTCAAAAAAATGAAAGTGGACAACTACAGCAACTTCTATGGCGCCAGCTCAGGACTCTATAGTCTCATGCAAGGCGACGACGCCGACGGCATTGCCCATTATTACCCCAACTGGACAAGGGAGGATGTGCGAGCACTCTTGACCGAGCTGGGCGAGCTCGACGACGAGTGAATGGCAACGGGGCAGATGATCGACGCTTGTCGTAGGTAGACTGGGGCCATGCACCTGCTGACCGGACCCGATGACACCGATGCCCGCCGCTGGATGGAAGGCGCCCTCAACATGGCCCGCCGGGCGCGCTGCCAGCGCGCGAAGTGCGGCAGCGTGATCGTGAGTGGAGGCGTGATGATCGGCGAGGGCTACAACGCACCACCGCTGGACCGTGAAGAGCACCGCGTTTGCGACGAGACGTTCCCGGCCGGCAAGCCTAAGTACGACCGCACCTGCTGCGTCCACGCCGAGTGGCGCGCCATCTTCGATGCCTTCCGCCGCAATCCCCAGATGCTTAAGGGATCGCGCCTGTTCTTCGCGCGCCTCGGCGACGATGGCACCATGGCTTACTCAGGCAAACCCTTCTGCACCGTCTGCAGCCGCCTGGCGCTCGACGCCGGCATCGCGGAATTTCTGCTTTGGCACGAGGAGGGGATCACGGCCTACGAGACCGGGGAGTACAACCGGCTGTCGTACGCCTATGAACACCCCTCCACGGCCTGATCGATCACTTCGGTGATCCCGAGGATACCGCTAACCCTAGGGCTCGGCCGGTGATCCGGCGGCTTGCTTTGCCGTGGCCTTTGGCGGCTGGTCGATCCATGGTCAGACTATGGCCATATGACCACCACCTACGAAAAGGACCCGACCGACACCGAGGCCGAGCAGGCCGCGGATTCCGCCCCGCTGACCGTGCCGATCACCAAGGATCTGCACTTCATGACGCCGGCTGCCCAGCACATTCTGGAGCCCGAGGTGCGCATCATCGACGCCGTCGCCCTGGGCGAGCGACCCGAAGCGACCCTCATCGCCCTAGTCACGACGCAACACGGCAAAATGGAGGCCCTCATTCGCGTGCCGCGCGAGGATTACATCGACGGCAAGTTGGCCGGCCGCACGCGCGCCCAATTTAACGCCGATCTGAGCGCGCTGATCTTCTGATCTGAAGTGACGAAGCCGGTCAGGCGATGACCGGCTTTTTCGTGTGCCAGTCGGTGGCGCGCTCATAGGCATGCGCGACCTTGAGCAGGTCGGCCTCGCCCCAGAGCTTGCCCGTGAGCTGTACACCGATCGGCAGACCGGCCTTGGAGAAGCCGGCCGGGATGGACAGCGCCGGGACGCCGGCCATCACCTGGGCATCAAGGAAGATGTCCTCGAGGTACATGGCGACAGGGTCGTTCTCGTGGGCGCCAACCGTGAAGGCGGGCGTAGGCGTGACAGGCGAGAGGATGCAGTCGACAGTCTTCCAGGCTTCCACGAAGTCCTGACAAATAAGCGTGCGCACACGCTGGGCCTGGCGGTAGTAGGCGTCGTAGTAACCGGCCGAGAGGGCGTAGGTGCCGATCATGATGCGGCGCTTCACCTCCTTGCCAAAGCCGGCGCTGCGGACCTTGCGGTAGTACTCCACCAGGTCGCCGGCAGGCTCGGTATGGCCAAAGCGGATGCCGTCGTAGCGGGCCATATTGGAGCTCACCTCGCAGGGGCAGAGCA
>JAGOUB010000040.1 GCA_018061525.1 Candidatus Peribacteraceae bacterium | reverse complement strand
GAGCTCCACCGGCGTCTCGCGATCGAAGATGAGCACCAGGACGGTCAGCTTGCCCTTGTCGACGTCCACGGAGTCGACCGTACCTTCGTAGTTCTTGAAGGGGCCGTCGACGATGATGACGAGGTCACCCACCTGGAAGTCGCTCTTGAACTTGGCCTGCTGTTCGCCGATGCGGCGCTGGATAACGCCGAACTCCTCGGGCGAGACCGGCACCGGGATGTTGCCCGAACCGACGAAACCCGTGACGTTGGGCGTGTTGCGCACCAGGTACCACGACTCGTCCGTGACGGTCATGTCCACGAGCACGTAGCCCGGGAAGAGCTTGCGCTCCTCCTCGACCGGCTCGTTCTTCTTGAAGATCAACTGCTTCTCCTTGGGGACCTGCACATCGAAGATGCGGTCGCCCATCGCCATATTCTCGACACGCTGCTTGAGCGCGGCGGCGACGGCGTCCTCATATCCGGCGTACGTGTGGACGACGTACCAGTTTCGTCCGGCGGAAGGGTCCTGCTTAGCCATGGGAGGTTAGGAAGCGACGTTGAGGATGAGGATGATGACTTCGGAGATGAGCGAATCGAGCAGGCCGAACGCGAGGGCACAGATGCCCACGAAGGCGATCACGATGGCCGACAGGCGGATGGCCTGCTGGCGGGTGGGCCAGCGGACGTGACGCAGTTCGACGAGGGCCTCATTGAGGAAAGCGATAGGATCCATAGGGGTCGGTTGGCTTCTTGAAAAGCCCCGGAAGGGCTCGTCCCCATCCTACCCGGGATAGGGCTGTTGGCAAGGGAAAACGCTTACTCCAAGGCGTATTCCGGCGGCTGGAGGGCGTGCACTTTGCTTAAGGGTAGGGCCACGAACCAGACTTTACCGGCCACGGCGCTGTCGTTCACGTAGGGCGAAGGCTGGCCGCTACCGTCGGTGAAGCCGCGGGAGTCGGTGCTGTTCTGGCGGTTGTCGCCGAGCAGGAAGTAGTGGTCGGCCGGCACCTGGAAAGTGACGGTGGCGCCGTCGGAGCCGATGGCGTGGCGGAACGTTTTGCTCTGATTGGTCGGATCCAAGTACGGCTCGTCGAGCAGCTTCTCCTCGGTCTCGCCGCCGCGCTTTACGTAGACTTTGCCGCCGCGCAGCGTCACCTCGTCGCCGCCGACGCCGATCACGCGCTTTACGTAGTACTTGCCGGGCGCGTTCGGCGGGTGGAAGACCACCACGTCGCCGCGGCCGGGATCGCCCAAGTAGTAGGCGAGCTTGTTGATGATGATGTACTCGCGGTCGGCCAGAGTGGAATCCATCGACTTGCCCTCCACTTGGAACGGCATGACAAGGAAGGTGCGGATGCCCATGACGATCGCCAAAATGACGACCAAGTTGAAGGCCACATCGAGAATGTGGAACAACGGTCCGTGGGCTTTGGGCTTTGTCATCCTTCCGACTCTACCCCCGGGTTTTTCATCCGTACAGCGTCCGGGGGCGGGATGAGGTACGATGGCCGCCGTGCTGAACCGCTGGTTCTTCCGACGGCATCTCGACGAGGATGAGAAGATCCTGCTCGTCGTCCACAAGCATTGGCTCTGGGGCATTCGTGCCTTGCTCTGGCCGACGGTGGCCGTCGTGGCCGATTTGGCGCTGTGGTACCTGCTCCGCTCGCGCGGTTGGTCACTGACCGTCTTCAGCGTGCTCGGGTTCGTCTCCGTCATCTGGTGGGTGCGCAGCTTCTATGACTACTTCCTCGACGCTTGGATTATCACCAACGAAGGCGTGATCGACGTCGACTGGCACGGCTTCTTCCACCGTGAGTCGTCGCGCGTGCTCTACAGCGACATCCAAGGCGTCAGCTACGAGATCAAAGGTATCCTCGCCACGCTACTGCGCGTGGGCACCATGGAGATTGAGAAGATCTCGACCGGCGGCTCCATCAAGCTGGAGCGCGTCTCCCGGCTTAAGAAGGTGGAGGGCACGATCCTAAAGAGCATGGAGCACTACATGCACAAGAAGAACATGCGCGACGCCAGCCAGGTGAAGGACCTGCTGGCCACGCTTGTGGCCGAGCAGATCAACATGAAGCACATGGATCCCGCCTTCAAGAAGAACGCCAAATGACGACACTCCTCTCCGTCATCGCGCTTGTGGCGGTACTCGCGCTGTTCGTCGCGTTCCGTTGGTGGGCGGCGCGCAGCCGCTACCTGCCGCCTGCGCAGGCCAAGGCGCTTTGGAAGCACTTCGCCGCGGCGGAGGCGCAGCCCGATCCGCACCGCCGGGTGCTCGACGCCGCCAAGACCTTCGAATCGGCGCTCAAGGCCAAGGGGTACAAGGGATCGCTCAGCGATATGCTCCGCAAAGCCGGCCCTGCCATCCCGGCCGTGCAGCCGGTGTGGGACGCCTTGAAGCTGCGTAACCGCCTCGCCCACGAGCCCGGCGCCCAGGCCGACGCCAAGAGCGCCGACCGCGCCGCTGCCGCCTTTGGGCGTGCGCTCACCGTCTTCCTCGGACCCCGCCCATGAAGCCCACCGTCCTCATCGTCGGCCTCGGCAACCCCGGCAAGTCGTACGCCGGCACACGCCATAATCTCGGTTGGCAGGCGCTCGATGCGATCGCGTCCGCGCTCGGCGCCGGCGCTTGGAAGCTTTCCGATAAGTTTGAGGCCGAGTGCGCGCAGGCTGACGGCGTCCTGCTCATGAAGCCGCACACCTACATGAACCTGAGCGGCCAATCGGCCCGCAAGGCGCTCGATTTCTACAAGCTCCAGCCCGATCACATTCTCGCGCTCTGCGACGACATCGATCTGGCGCTCGGCGACGTGCGCTTCCGCCAGGCGGGCGGCCCGGGCACGCACAACGGCATGCGCTCGATGGTGGAGCAGCTCGGCGAGGGCTTCGCGCGCGTGCGCCTGGGCCTCGGCAAAGACAACGGCCCGATGGACCTGGCCGCCTGGGTGCTGAGCGTGCCGCCGGCCGCTGAACGCGCCGTCCTGGATGAATCCTGCAAAAAAGCCGCGGCCCTCACGCAGGAGTGGCTCGCGGCCTTGGAGACGAAGTGAGCGGATCGGCTCAGCCCTGGAGCATCGTGAAGAGCTGCTGCATCAGGTCGACGATCGTGCCGAAGTTCAGGTTGAAGGGGATATCGAGCAGGCGGCTGATCCAGGCGACGGCGAAGAACGACAGGAAGACGACAGCCAAACCGATGATGGAGTAGCGGATGGTCTCCATGGCTTTCTTGATCTTCTCCTCGTTGCCGGCCGAAAGGATGAAGGTGATGCCGCCGATGATCATGAAGATGAGGCAGAGCAGCATGGCCGCGATCAGCGCCAAGGCGATGAACGTGGCGACGATGTCGAGCGGGCTGCCGGTTTCGAGGAGGTCGCGAAGCATAAAGGGGAGGGAGGAGGGTGGAAGTTAGTCGTTTTGGCCGGGCTCGAGGATCTTCAAGTTCACGCGCTGCTGGTCGGAGCCGCCGATGATGCGCAGCAGAGTGCGGAGTGCCTTCACGGTCTGGCCGCCCTTGCCGATGAGCTTGCCCATGTCGCGCTCACTCACGGAAACCGTCAACAGGATACCTAAATCGTCGGAACGCGCTGAAATATTGAGTTGATCTTTATCATCGACGATCGACTCCAGGACGTAGCGGAGGAACGAGAGTCCGGGCGCGTCGGTGAGGGGCGTGACGGTCATGTGGAAACGGGAAAGGGGAGGGAACCCTTCGGCACTCAGGCGGCCGGAGCCTCGGCAGGAGCGTCAGCGGCCGGAGCCGGAGCTTCTGCAGCGGGGGCAGCCTCGGCCTCAGGGGCCTTGGCGGCGGGAGCCGGAGCCGGGGCAGCAGCCTCAGCTTCGGGATTCTTCGACTTGCGCTTGGCGTACCGCTGGATGAAGCGGTCCATATTCTCCATACCCTGACGCTTGAGCAGGCGGGCGACGGTGTCGCTCGGCTGGGCGCCATGCGCCACCCAGTGGGTGATGCGCTCCTTGACGACTTCGATCACGGGCGGCTCCTGCGCGGGCAGGTAATGGCCGACGATCTCCTGGAACTTTCCCTTAGCGGAACGCGCTTTTTCGGCCACCACCAGACGGAAGCTGGGGAGATTCTTGCGGCCGGTGCGCTGGAGGCGAATGACAAGCATGCCCGCGGAGTGTAGGCAACGACCGGATAAAGCGCAAGCTCTTCTTAGGGCCCTTCACGGGCTTCCGTAGGGGTTATTGACGGATCAGCCGGATGGAGACCGGCGCCCGGCTTCCCAAGTCGCGTTTCAGATGGTCCAACAGATCGGGAATGAGGGCCTGTCCTTCCTGCAATCCCACGGCATGGCGCGCGGCCAATACCATCACTCCGTCTTCTAGGCGTACAGGAGAGAGGAAGGAGGCCAGGCCGGGGTCGCGCTGCGCCAACCATTGCTTCGCGCGCTCCACTGCCAGCGCCGCCGATGCGGCTTCGAGTAGGCCGCGACGCTGTAGGACGGAGCCGATCAGGGAGCCTAAGCGATCGATGTCTCCATCCTACTCCCGACGCAGGATGATCGCAGCGCCAGTTTCGTGGCTTCGTCACTTGCATTGGCCGCGTCCGCGCCGCTACTACTGATTGGTCCGCCTACCCCTTTCTTCCTTATGTCATCCCGCCTCTCCTTCTTCCGGAAGCTGCTCGTGCCGCTTCCGCTCCTATTCGGCCTGGGCATCGGCCTCGGCGTCTCCACCACGGCCGCCGCCCTGCTCGGCTCGAGCGTCTTTGATGACGTGCCTCGCGACTCCTACTACGACTCCGCGGTCGGCGAGCTCTACGCCGACGGCGTGATCAAGGGCTTCGAGGACGGCGACTTCCACCCGGATGAGCCCGTTACCCGCGGCCAGATCGCCGTGATGCTGCAGCGCTTCAAGCACGGCGGCTTTGTCTCGTCTTCCTCTTCCTCGCGTTCCAGCAGCTCGTCCTCCAGCTCCTCGTCGAGCAGCTCGAGCTCCAGCAGCAGCTCGTCCTCCAGCTCCATCAGCTCTATCCCGGCGCAGGGCGGACTCCGCTTTACGGCCGGCGCCTACACGCTGGGCGAAGGTGCGGCGTCGTTCCCCATCACGGTTGTCCGCACGGCGGGCAAGGCCGGCCTCATCACCGTCGACTACCGCTTTGTCGCCGGAAGCGCCACCGAGGGGCAGGACTTCCAGGCCACGACGGGCACGCTTTCCATCGGCTCCGGCGAGTCGAGCAAGGTCTTCCAGATTACGGCCATCAACGACAGCACGGCCGAAGGCAACGAGACCTTCGAGATTGTCCTTAGCAACCCCACGGGCGGCGCGGTGATCCTCAACGACCGCACCACCATCAATATCACCGACGATGATGGCGGCTCCTCCAGCTCCTCGTCGAGCAGCTCGAGCTCCAGCAGCTCCACTGGCCCCGGCGCTTTCCGCTTCCAGGCCGGTGCCTACAGCACGGCCGAGAACGTCTCGCCCGTCACCATCACCGTCACACGCATCAACGGCAGCATCGGCACCGTCGGCGTGAGCTACACCACGACCACCTCGCCGAACTATACGGGCACGTCGTCCGACTTTGCGGCCACGTCCGGCACGCTCAGCTTCGGCGCTGGCGAGACATCCAAGAGCTTTACGATTCCGATCGTCGACGACGGTTCCATCGACGGTAACAAGACCTTCGGCATCCTCCTCAGCAACGCCACCGGCGGCGCCACGATCGACACCGCCACCGCCGGCGTGACGATCTACGACGAGGAGACGGCCGCCTTCGGCTCGGGCACGTTCCGCTTCGCCCAGTCGTCGTACGTTGCCAGCGAGACCACCGGCAAGGCCACCGTCACGGTCAACCGCGTGGGCGGCAGTAAGGGCACGGCCACCATCCAGTACTCCACGGCCAATGAGTCGGCCCTCTCGGGCACGGACTACACCTCCGTCTCGGGCACGCTGACCTTCGCCCCTGGCGAAGCCGCCAAGGTGATTGAGATCCCGATCACCAAGGACACTCAGATGAACGAGGGCGAGGAGACCTTCCGCGTCTTCATCAATACGCCGACTGGCGGCGTCCTCGGTGACCTGACGGCCTCGACCGTCACGATCTCCGGCTGACGCGCTCCAGCGCCGACCAGACGATCTCCGCCGGCCCGTCCCACGAGTGCAATGCTCGGGGGGCGGGCCGTTTCGGTAGCGAGCGGAAGGCGGCGGCGAACGTCTCGGGTTCCAAGTCGGGCAAGAGGAGCGCACCTTCCGCGCCGCCGACGGCATCGGGGATGGCGGTGAGGGCCGGGGCCACGACCGGGCAGCCGCAGGCCAGTGCCTCGACCAGCGGCAGGCCGAAGCCCTCGTAGCGCGTCATGGTCACGCAGGCCGCGGCGGCCGAGTAGAGCGCGGGCAGATCGGCCTCGGGTACGTCATGCAGGCGGATGACGGACGTCGGCCAGGCGAAGGCGTCGGCTTCCTTGCCGGAGGCGACGAGCACCAGGTCGGTCTCGGGCAGGGCAGCGCGCGCGAAAGCATCGAGCAGCCCCCGGACGTTCTTGTGCTCTTTGGTGTTGCCGACGTAGAGGAGGAACGAACGCTTGAGTCCGTAGCGGGCACGGACGGCGTCTTGTTCGGATTGGGGGCGGAGAGAGTACAGATCGCTCACGCCCTCGCCGGTGGTGACGGTCTTACGGGCAATGCACTCGCCGTAGAGCGCGCGGATCTCGCTGGCCACGAACGGACTCACGGCCAGGACGGCTCCGGCCTTGGCGACGACGGCGCGCATGAGGGCGCGGTAGGCCAGCTGTTTGAGCGGCGAGGCGTCGTTGGGGTAGCGGTGGAGGATAAAGTCGTGAACCGTGACGACAGTCGGGACGCCCAGGACGAGCGGTGCATTGAAGTGCGGCGCCAGGAAAGCGGCGGCGTCAGCGGGCACCAGGCGGGGGAGTGCGGTCTGCTCGGCGAGCGAGTAGTGGGGGATGTCCGTCTCGATCGTGCGCACGGCGGCGCGGTTCGGCCACCAACATTCGGCGCCGGGCTTCACCAGCAAGATCCACTCGGTCTCCGGCGGCGCAACCTGGAGCAGCGCGGAGACGAGCTCGCGCGTGAAGCGGCCCAGGCCGGCGGGGCGGTCAGCGAAACGGCAGTCGATGACGATCGGTCGCATCGGGCGTATCATACGCGCGTGACGATCGACGAGGCACTCCGTTTCCCCGGCCTGGCCCGCGCCGACGGCGAGTCGATGCTCAGCGCCCTGCTGGGCCAAGACCGCGCCTGGCTGCTCAGCCGCCCTGACCGCTCGCTGCCGGAGCCGGTGGCCGATTTCTGGCCCCATGCCGCCGCCCGCCTGGCCGCCGGCGAGCCCACCGCCTACGTACTTGGCAAGGAGACCTTCCTGGGCCGCGAGTTCCTCGTGGATCCGCGTGTGCTCATTCCGCGCGCCTGCACCGAGCGTCTGGTGGCGCTGGCCGAAGGCGTGCTCAAAGACGAGATCGGCGACGCGACTCTGGAAATCGATATCGGCGTGGCCGGCGTGCACCGGCGCCTTTCCACCTTCACGCCTGAGCTTGTGATCGAAGTGGGCACCGGCAGCGGCTGCATCGCCGCCAGCTTGGCCTTGCTGTTCAAAAACCTGCACCTCGTTGCCACCGACATCAGCCAGGACGCTCTCGATCTGGCGGAATTAAATTTTGAGCGGTTAGAGGTGAGGCGCCGCATTGAAACCAAACGCGGCGACCTGCTTTCGCCCGTGCTGGATGTGAAGGTCCCGTTCCTGCTCGTCAGCAATCCGCCGTACGTGCCCGACAGCTATGCCTTCCAGCGCTCGGTCCATGCCTACGAGCCCATGCTGGCGCTGCGCGGCCGCGGCGAACGCGGCGACGGTATCCTGCTC
>JAGOUB010000039.1 GCA_018061525.1 Candidatus Peribacteraceae bacterium | reverse complement strand
GCCTGGGCCATCAGGTTGCGGGCCTCGTCTTCCACGGTCTCGAGCATCTTCTCGCGCTCGGCCTTAATCTCTTTGGCAAAGTCGTCGGCAAACTCGCTCTTGAGGGCTTCCATCAGCTGCTCCTTGGCCTTCTCGGCCGGCAGTTTGGCGACGGTCTCAAGCGCCTTGCGGTGCTCGGCGGCGGCGGAGCTGACTTCCTCCTTCATCTTGTCGATCTCAGCCTGGCGCGTCGTGAGCGTCTCGCGCTGGCGCTCGTTCTCCTGCACCTTCTGATCGAGCGACTTCTCCTTCTCCTCCACGCGGGCGCGGTCCTTCTGCAACGAGACCTCGAGCTCGTTGGCGCGAAGCTTGGCCTCGGTGAGGATCTCGGTCGCCCTGGCCTTGGCTTCGACCTCGGCCGATTTGACCTGGCTGCGGGCGTTATCGATCTGGCCCTTGGTATCGCGGAGCTGCTGCTCCAGCGCGTTCAGCTCCTGCTGCTTAGCTTGAGAGAGTTGGCCTTCCTTGTTGAAGAGGAAATAGCCGGCGCCAGCGCCCACGAGAGCGCCGACGATGAGTCCAATAATGAGAGACATGGGATCAGGGGGAAGCGGATGCTGTGCTCGTCCGGAGCGGGAGCCGCCGGGCGGGCGTCGCCGAAAGTCTGCGCTTGAGGAGAGAGAAGCGATCCTGTCGAGGGAACCAGGCGGAGGGCCGTCGCGAGGACGGACCAAGCCGGGGCCAAGAAGCGGGATAGCAGTGCGAGCATCGGTGAGCCGCGCGAGGCGGGGGACGGATCGCACTCTACACCGTCGTAGGCGTCCCTGGCGAGATCTCGCCCGGTGGCTCTAAGAAGCCATTTCTCGGTCCAGTTGTTCTGTGCGGTTCCGCCGTGCGCGAGAACGGGCGTTCCGGCTCATTTGGCGCCGCTTGAGGGGTAGGGCTGTCATGATCGCCGTCGGAGGTGCGAGGCGGTCTCTCAGACTGGGACGCATGCCGCTCTGCCTTACCGTCGTTGTTCTCGCCTTGCTCTTCGCTCCCGTACCCGCGTCCGCCCAGGCGGCCATCTCCGAGCTCGGGTGGGCGGGGAGTGACCTCTCCGCCGCGGACGAGTGGATCGAGATCGCGCCGCTCTCGGCTACCGGCTCAGTCTCGCTCAGCGGTTGGACGGTCTACTCGCTCACGGGCACGAGCACCCAGAAGATACTCACGATCGGTCCGGTCACGCTCTCGGGCGCGGCGATCGTGGTGAGCAACTACGCCGAGACGCAGTCGCGGCTGCTGGCGCCGCCCGCCCTGGTAACGACGGCTGTCAGCTTGCCGAATAGCGCTCTTCATCTGGAGCTCCGTCATCCTGATGGCACGGTTGTGGATGAGGTGCTGCTGGGGTCCCAGCCGGCGGGCCATACCGGTGCCAGCGGCGGCTTGTGGGCGACGGCTGAGCGGATCGATCCGGCGGTGAGCGGTGTCGATCCAGCCAATTGGCGGACGGCTGCCATTTCTAGCGGCTTCGACGACGGCGCTCCCATGCTGGGATCACCGGGCAGCGTCGATTGGTGGCCGCCGGAGGATGCCTCCTCTGCATCGGCATCGTCTTCGTCCGAGTCCTCATCCGAAGAACCGTCATCGGAATCATCGTCTTCGAGCTCGTCAGAAGAGGAGATCCTCGATGGCGCGGAGCTGGTGCTGTCTTCCTCGTCGTCTTCATCGAGCGAGTTATCATCCTCGTTGGCCTCCTCGTCGAGTTCATCCGCTGCGTCATCTTCCTCATCACTGCTACCCGATGGTCTTATTGGCGGCTTCCGGATTACCGAGGTGATGGCCGATCCGTCCGGCTCCGACGACGGTGAGTGGGTCGAGGTGGGAAACCTGGCGTCTGTCCCGCTCTCGGTCGATGGCGTCTTGCTGCAGCGTCGGGGACTCTCTCGCACCTATCGCTTCGTCGAGATTTTCGGAACCGGCGCCACCTTCGCACCCGGCGAGCATCGCGTCGTCTCGCGCGAGCGATCGCTCATTACTTTGCCTAATACCGGCGGTGAGCTGCTGCTCACCCACGGCGAGGCACTCGTCGATTCGTTTCTGTACCCGGCGGCCGATGAAGGCGTGAGCAGCGGCCGCTTGGATGATGAGACCGTGCTCTTTTGCACTCCCACCCCCGGCACTCGGAATATCCAGTCGCTGCCCTCGGCCGGCCTGCTCATCCAAGGCGGCTCACTGAGCGGCGTGGGCAAGACCAGCCTGAACGTGGCGGCAGACATCCCTGATCTGCCCGGTGACGTGGCTTGTCGGATCGACTTTGGCGATGGGACGGTGTCCGAATCGTGCAATCCCGGTTCCCACGCCTTTAATGAGCCAGGCAGCTACGACGTCCAGTTGGAGGTTTTCACTGTCTGTGGCGATATCCAGGCCGATCCGCTCACGGTGAATGTGGATGAAGAACAGTCTTCATCGTCCTCGGCCTCCTCTTCGTCGGCCAAGAATTCTTCTTCATCCTCCAAGTCTCAAAAGACATCTTCATCGTCCAGCGGGGCTGAGCAGCGCTCCTGTCCGCCATCGGCAGCGACCGGGGTTTCCATAGCGGGAGCGCTGCCCAATCCCGCCGAGGCCGATGAGGAATTCGAGGTTATCGTTCTGCGCAATGATGGTCCGGTCGCGGCCGATCTCTGCGGCTGGGTCCTCGACGACGGGCCTGAGGGCAGTAAGCCGTTCAAGCTGGACGGACAGTCCATCGCTGTGGGCGGTGATCTCCGCCTGCTGCGGACAGTCACAGGCCTGGCTCTGAATAACGACGGCGATGTCGTGCGTCTCTTCCGTCCCGGCGATCCTGAACCGGTTTCAACCGTGGCCTACGAGAAGGCCCGCGAAGACGAGTATGTCGGACCGATGGCGGTTGCCACTGCTCATCAGGAAGAAAAGCACGATCATGATCAACTTACGGAGCCCTATCAGATGAGAAAAAGTCCGCCATCGGATGGAGCCTCCGGCGCCACCTCCGCAGCTCCTGGGGAGATCATCCTGAGCGAGGTGATGAGCCATCCGCAGGCCGGCCAGCCGGAGTGGATCGAGCTCCAGAATCTCTCCGGACGCACAGTGGATCTCTCGGGCTGGACGCTCGACGACGATCCGGCTGGCGGCAGCACTCCTTGGCTGATTCCGCATGGTGCAACCGTTCAGGCTGGGGGATTCATCGTCTTCAAAAAAACCGAGACGAAGCTCTCGTTGAACGACAGCGGTGACCAGGTAGAACTACGGCGTGGATCGCAGCTCTTAGACAGTGTTGAATTACCCGTTCTCAAGGCCGATGTCGCTTTTGCCCGCCAAGGTGAGGATGACTGGTGCCAAACCTCCCGATTCACGCCCGGCGCCTTCAACGTCTGTGCGAGCGTCTCATCGTTGCAATCGAAATCGACAAAGACCCAGAATCCGTCTTCATCGCAACAGTTAGGGCTCCTTGCCTCTCTCAAGGAGGCTCCTTCCCAACCTGGAATGACTCATGATCCCTCCGGCGGATTAGGCTGGATTGCCTGGGCTGGTGCCGCATTACTGCTCCTGGGGGCCGTAGTCTGGGCTTGGATGCATGTCGACGAGTGGCGGTGGAAATTGCAGCAGGTCGCCGAATAAGGTATACTAGGGAGATGGCTCTTAGTCCGTCAGAACAGGTTCTGGAAGCGCTCAAGGCTGCACTCGACCAGGTGCCGCTGACCGCCGAACAGCGCCAGAAGACGCTCGCGGAGTTCGGACTCCGTCTTGGCCAGCCCGTAACGGTGGTGCCTGCAGTGCCGATCATGCCTGCACTTCCGGCAATGATGCTCTCCCCGACGGCCCAGGCTTCCATGCCGGGGTTGATTCCAGAGGCAGCCGCCGCCCCGTCTGATCCAAAGCTGGCTCTGCAAGCAGCCCTGAGCCATGCACTGGAAGCGGCTCACACCTCGGCCGCGCCCATCCCCGTCGAGAGCCGGACGATCGTCCAAGAAGAGCTGATTTCACGCCTGAAGAACCGCATGGACGAACAGGGTGATGGCATCGACCATTCGGCCGTGAAGGCTCTTGTCCGTGATTCGCTCGTCCGTGAGCGCCGTCGCGCCGGCGGCATGAGTTTCGGCCACGGCCTCACATTCGCGATCATCGAATCCGTCTTGCTTGCCGCCTCGGTGGCCGGCATCGCCCTTGGTCTTGGCGGCTTAAAGTTGTTGGGCGAGCCCCTCTTCCTCACGGTTGCCGATGTCTTCATCGTCATCGTCGGTCTCCAGCTGCTGGGCTCACTGCATGAGGTTGTCTGGCTCTCGACGCCCCATTTCTACAACCTGACGACACTCATCCGCGGCGCCTGTGCTCCGCTCAGCGTCCCGCTCGGCCTGCTTCTCTTCGCCCACGAATGGGTCTGGAAGGATTACAGCCAGAATAAGTTCGGACGTATCCTTCGTTCCCTTATCTCCCCCCTGTCGGTGCCCATCGGTCTGGTCTGGAATGGGACCGGCTGGATCATCGGTCATCTGAACATGTTGGCCACTCCCAAGAAGCAGTTGATGAAATTGGATTCAGCCCTTCCAGAAAAGGAAAAGTCTGACTCAAAGCAGATTCCGATTGTGCCTGTTCCTGCGGCTGCCTGACAGCCTGACGAAGCCCTAGTTGATGTGGAAAACCCTGATTGAAGCAAAGGGGTCTTTGTGATACAATGATCTGATGGCTCGCGATCGCACCCCTACTACGCCGGAAGCCCCTACGACGCCTGTTGCGCCGCCGTCTTCGCCGGCTGTCACCAATCGGACGGAAGCAATGGAGGCGTGGTACCGCAATCAGTATGCCGCCATGTTGGCCGGTACTGCCGTCGGTTATGGCGGCGTGAAGCTGATGCAGAACGCCGACACCGTCGTGCCCGCGATTAACGACACCCTCGGCGCCGTGATCCCGACGAGCATTGAGGCGGGTCTTTCGACTTTTGCTGCCCCCTACGTCGTTGGCCGCGCCGCCGCCAAGATGATCCCCCAGAACCGCCCCCTCCTCCGCGCCGGCGTCGCCACGGCTGCTGGCGCCGCCACTCTCGCCGCGCCGTCGTATGTCAGCATCCCTCTGCTGAGCACGCTGGTCAGCCTCTGGGCCGCGAACAAGGCGGTGCAATGGGGCGGTCTAAACCGCGAGGTGTACAAGTCCATGGAGGAGCCGGGTGCTTGGAATCTTGCCAAGCGCCACGTCATTTCCACGCCGGGCAAGATCGCCATGGGATTCTTTTACAGCGGCTGGAACCCCGCCCTGCACGATGACCTTCGCTGGCAGGAGCGCATCGGCGCCGTTGTTCCCCAGCTTGCCCGCGGTCTGGTACGTCCTTTCTATACCCCTTGGGAGAAGCTGCAGGGCTTCGAAGCCGTCCCTGGCGCTCTTATTCGTCCAGTGGTGAGCGCCGCTAGCACCATCTGGAATGCCCTGCCCGGCAGCGACATGTTCAAGTCGCCCGATAAATTTGGTGAGGGCGTCGGCAACATTGCCCTCGCTCCTTTCCGCGCTCCAGGCTACGTCTGGGGTAAGATGAAGGACTTCTGGAAGTGGGGCACCTCCGATCCCTCCGCCAAGAAATAAACACCCATGCCTGAGATCACGCCTCCCGCCGGCACTCCTCCTCTCGAACTCGACCGCGACGCCCTCGAACATGCCGCTGCCGAGGTGACCGTGCGCGTGCCCGTCGAAACCGGCCGCCTGGAAGTGCGCGATTCAGCCTTGGCGATCGAGGGCATCCGCAACAAGACTTGGGAAGAGGTCCACCCGGCTGAACTCGGCCGCGTTCTCCTGAATGCGATCAACGAGGGCCGCATCGCCCCGGCCACCGTCACCCAGCTCTGGCCGCGCCAGCCTTGGCGCATGCTCGAGATCTTCGAGCCCATCCTGTCGCGCGAAACCCCGATGTACCAGAAACTCATCGAGTGGCGCGACGTGGGTCAGAATAACCCCAGCTTCGAGCCAAACTTCCGCGCTCTCACCGACAATGCAGCCGTGGTGCAACGCATGGAGGCGATGATGGCCGGTCTTAACGCCTACCTGGCCACCCAGCAGGCTTCCCGTCAGCACCGTGAGTCGCTCACGGCCCGTCGTTCCAGCAACTGGATCGACGGCGTCTGGCGCGAATATCGCCGCAGCATCAACTTCCAGCGCGATCCCGCCCTGTCCGCCGGTCTCGTCATCGGCGGCGTGATGGTGGGCATGTGGTTCCTGCGCGACAAGTCGAACTTCGCCCGTTGGGCACGCCGCGGCGCGGCCTTCACCGTCCTGGCCGTTTTCTTGCGCCAGCGCTACGGCATCCAGATTACCGAGGACCTTATCGCCCGCCCGCTGGAGCAGTGGGGCGCCCCGCAGATGGCCAACGCCGTGCGTGTCTTCCGCGACACACTGCGCGCGCCGTTCGTCGGCCGCGACCAGGCCGGTTCGTCCATCGCCCTCATTGAGCACCGCCTGGGCCTGAGCGGCAACGACGAGCGCACGATGCTCGCGGGCATGCTCCGCATGAGCCCCGGCAAGTTCATCAACGCCTACAACGCCGCCAAGCGCGCCCAGCTCTCGTCCAATGGCACCACCCAGCTGCCCGACGAGGTGCGCGAGCTTATTCGCGAGTTCCAGCGCAACCACGTCCTGGCCGACCACGTTTCCGGCCTGCCCGACGCCGAGAAGCTCCGCGTCTTCCTGAAGGTGGCCGACAAATTCCTGGCCACGCTGCCGGAGGGCCGCGACCCGCAGCGCGCCCTCTCGTTCTTGGAGTCCAACTTCGTGACCGGCCGTGCCTACCGCCTGATGGCCGCCCGCGCCAATGCCCGCCGTAATCGCGACGGCAGCCTGGCCGTGGATGCCACCGTCACCACCGACGTGGAGGGCCTGCAGACCGCCGCCGAGGCCACGCCCAACTCCGATGTGACGATGCTCGACGTCTTCCTGGCCACCGCGCCGGATGACTTCTGGAACGGCCCCAATAGCCTGCAGGGCTTCCAAAGCGTTGAGGCCCGCCGCGCCCGCGAGCTGCGCGACGCGCTGTTCGCTACCGCCCGCCGCGGCCGCGACCTGGCCGTGAGCGGCTTCAACGCCACCCGCGACTTCGTGCTCACCGACGTGCCGCGCTTCTTCACGGAGACCGCTTGGCCGCGCATCCAGGCCGCCGCCGAGGCTGCCTGGCCGACCATCCGCGATGTTGGTCAGTGGGCCAATGAGACGCAGTACTCCTTCCGCAAGAACACCGCCGTCGGCCAGCTCTTGGAGCAGATGGCCGGTGTTGTCTCCAGCACGGTCGGCGAGACGATCACCGTCTCGGGACGCGAAATGCGCAAGCTCTCCGTCTCCGTAGCCTGGAAGCGCGTCGAGGGCTCGCTGGCCGCGCGCGCTGTTCCGGGAGAGATCACCTCGATTAGAGATTCCTCCATTTGGGGTCGTGATACCCTCCGCATATTGGAATCCGACGGTGCCGCGACACTGCCTCTGGGCACCGGCTCCAATCGCGACCGTAACCTCGCTTGCTGGAGGGCGATGCACGATCTCGGCATCATCGCTCTTGGCAATCGAGCCACGCTCGATGCACCAGCCACTACCGAAGCCATTGTGCCAGCGACTGAACGTGAGAAATTGAAGCTCTGGCTGCGCTCTTGGCTGACGCCCATCGTGAACTTCCATCCTTGGCAGGCAGCGACGCTCCGGGCCCTGGATACCCGTGGCGGTGGCGCCCTGAGCGCTCCTCTTGGCGAAGGCGTCACGCGTGCGCGCAACCTCGCTTGCTGGAGGGCGATGCACGATCTCGGCGTTATCGTCATCGAGAACATCGATGAACTCGGGGCGGCAGCTACCACCGAGGTGCGCCTCTCCGCGGCTGAAGCCCAGAAGCTCGATATTTGGATTCGTACTTGGCAGTCTTTGGGCCTTGTTCCCGGTGGAGCGCCCCCCGTCAGCGCTGATC
>JAGOUB010000038.1 GCA_018061525.1 Candidatus Peribacteraceae bacterium | reverse complement strand
CGTGATCGGTGTCCATAACGGTCACACCGTCACGGACCGTTCCTTTACCGTTCGCCGCGTGGTGTCCGGTATCGGCGTGGAGAAGATGTTCATGCTGCACTCCCCGATGATCGAGAAGATCGAGGTGAAGAAGGTGGCCAAGGTCCGCCGCGCCAAGCTGTTCTTCCTCCGCGGTCGCCAGGGCAAGTCCGCTCGCATGATCGAGCGCTTCACGAACGCCGACGAGTTTGCCGTCGCTGTGGCCCCTGTGGCCGAGCAGGCCAAGCCGGCTGAGGCTCCCGCCCCCGAGGTCGCTCCGGAAGTTCCGGCCGCCGAGGAGACGAAGCCCGCCGAGCAGCCCTCCGCCTAAGTCGGTTTCTGCGCTAGGATAGCCCCGTGCGTTGCGTACTGATCGGCAACTACGGCGTGGCGAATTTCGGTGATGAAGCCCTCCGCGATGCGTTCCTCGCGGCGTTTCCCGATATCCATTGGACGGTGGTGAGCGCCCAGCCGGTGCTTCCGCCTGCCGCCAAGATTGCAGAACTGCCCCGTCTACCGCTCGGGCTCCGGAGCCTCTTCCGCCCTTGGTGGCGGACCATCGGCGTCATCGCCCGGGCCGATGCGGTTGTCTTCGGTGGTGGGACACTCTTCACCGACATTGAATCCGTCCTGGCCTGCTTCCTCTGGGGCGCCCATGCCGTCGTCGCCCGCTGCTTCGGGGTGCCGGTGCTGCTGGCGGCGCAGGGGGTCGGACCGTTCCGGACACAGGTGGGGGAGGGGAGCGGGCGAGCCGTATTCGGTCGAGCGGTCGTTGTGTCAGTTCGAGATGACGCTTCCGTTGCTCGGATGGCATCGTGGCAATTGAGTACACCAATTGTTCAAACTTTTGATCCGGTATTTCTGTCTTTCTGTAGAGATAAAGTCTCTGTGAAAATAAAAAATGTGTTCGCCGTTATCCCACGACATAACTCGAATGCAACGTTTGATGAACTGTACAAATCGATGCTCTCCAAGCACCAATTCGATGAGGTTCGCCTTCTTTCACTCCAGCCCGACGATGTCACTGAACAGGAGACCGTCGCCCGCCTGCGGATGATGACAAGTGCACGTGTTACGGTTGTGCCGGTCGCTGACCAGCGGACCCTCCTCGAAGAGATCGAAGCGGCTGACACCATCCTCTGCCAGCGCTTCCATGGCGCCTTGGCCGCTCTGGCCCGTGGCAAAGACGTTCGGATCTGTCCCATGGCGCCTGGTGATAAGTTGGCCGCACTTGAGACGGCGGTACAGGCTGGGAATGCCTCGGCACTGGTACAGGAGTGGCGCGACGAGGCCGAACGGGGCGAGGCGGCCCTTGGCCAGGCCCTGCATCGCCTGGAAAGTCAGCGGAGACGGCCGAAAAGACTGTAACAAACCAGGTTTTCCCGTTAGGATGGCGCAGCTTTGGACATCCGCAATTTCTGCATCATCGCGCACATCGATCACGGCAAGTCGACCCTGTCGGATCGGCTTATTGAGGTGACCGGCACGCTGCAGAAGCGCGAAATGAAGGCGCAAACCCTGGATACGATGGATTTGGAACGCGAGCGCGGTATCACCATCAAGCTCACGCCGGTGCGCATGAACTACAAGGGAATCGAGCTTAATCTCATTGATACGCCTGGCCACACCGATTTCCGCTACGAAGTGAGTCGTTCGCTGGCTGCCTGTGAGGGTGCCATTCTGCTGGTGGACGCGTCGCAGGGCATCCAGGCCCAGACGCTCGCCGTCCTGACGATGGCGATGGAGCACGACCTCGTCATTATTCCTGTGCTCAACAAGATCGACCTGCCGGCCGCCGACCCGGAGCGCGTGAGCGAGGAGGTGGTGAACCTCATTGGCTGCAAAAAGGAAGAAATCCTGCGCATCTCGGCCAAGGAAGGTACGGGCGTGCCGGAGCTTCTCGATGTCATTATCGCTCGCGTCCCTCCCGCCAAGGCAGATCCGTCCGCTGTGCCAGCCCGGGCGCTCATCTTCGATGCTGTGATGGATACGTACCGCGGCGCCGTGGCCTATGTCCGCGTGGTGGAAGGGCAATTTCGGAAAGGCCAAATTGTGCATTTACTCGGTACCAAGGAGCAGTTTGAGGTGCAGGACGTCGGCCACTTCTCTCCGAAGTACATTCCTGACGAAGTCCTGAGCGCCGGCTCCATCGGCTACATCGTCTCCGGCGCCAAGGACGTGAAGGTGGTGCGGACGGGCGACACGATCGCCAACTCGAACCAGGCTCTGCCCCTGCCCGGTTATAAGCAGGTGCAGCCGATGGTGTTCGCCGGTCTCTATCCTTCCGAAGCTGACAGTTACCCCGATTTGCGCGATGCACTGGAGAAGCTCTGCCTCAATGATGCCGCCCTGCACATGGAACATGAGCAGAATGCGGCTTTGGGCAACGGTTTTCGCTGTGGCTTCCTCGGCCTGCTCCACCTCGACATCATCCAAGAGCGCCTGGAGCGCGAGTACAACTGCGACCTGGTGGTGACGGCGCCGAGCGTGCAGTACGAGGTGAAGATCAACGCCGCCAATCCGAGCGCTATCATCCGCGGCAGTCTGATGAAACTCGATGAGCCGGATGTGGCCTGCATCAGCAACCCGGCTGACTTTCCCGATCCGACCTACATCGTGGAGGTGCGTGAGCCGTGGGTGATGCTGGAGGTGGTCTGCCGCACCGAAGACATCGGCATCGTGATGTCGCTTTTGACGGAACGGCGCGGCAGCCAACGCGCGCTCACGTACCTGGATGCTGGTCGTGCGCTCTTGGTGTTCGAAGTGCCGCTGGCGAGCATCGTCTTGGACTTCTTCGACAAATTGAAATCTTCCACCGAAGGCTACGGTTCCATGAGCTACGAGCCGCTCGGCTACCGCTCGGGCGACCTGGTGAAGCTCCAGATCTTGCTCCTTGGCGATCCGGCCGACGCCCTCTCCACCATCGTGCACCGCAGCGAGGCCCATGGCGTGGGCGCCGTCGTCTGCAAGCGCTTGAAGGAAGTGATTCCCAAGGCCCAGTTTGAGATCACGATCCAGGCAGCCATCGGTTCGAAGGTAGTGGCCCGCGAGACCATCGGGTCGCTGCGCAAGGACGTGACCGGCTACCTCTACGGCGGCGACGTGACGCGCAAGAACAAGCTCCTCGACAAGCAAAAGGAGGGCAAGAAGCGCATGAAGATGATGGGCAAGGTGACGCTGACGCAAGATGCGTTCCTGAGCGTCTTAAAGCGCTGATTGCCATAATTGCATTATTTGTAAATTAGTGTTTAATAGATATAGCCCTCTCTCGTAGAGGAGATCTTTTCACAAAGGAGTCGCCGTGAGCCCCATCGCTACGCACGAGTTCGGGATCTTCAGCCTGGGTGACGAATGCGTCGTCGTGATCTACAAGACCGGAGAGACGCCCGAGCGCCTGCCGCAACCGCCGATGCCCCGCACCACCGTCGTGCCCTGTCCGCTCGAGGTCGAAGAGCTGATGTTCGGTGTCGATCTCCACATGCCGTTGTACGTCTGCCTGTCCGACGTCTACGCCGGCATCCGCGCCGCCATGGTTTCCGGTTGGAATGAGGCCAACCGTCCCCTCGGTCGCTCCGTGACCGTCGAAGAGTTCGCCGACGCCCTGCGCTCCCATCGCCCGTGGGAGATCCAGAAGTCGCTGAAGCGGTTCATCGACGACAGCTTCCCCTGGGTGTTCCGCCTCGGTGACGAACCCGCCAGCAACGACGCCGTGGGTTGGCAGGACATCCAGTCCCTGCTCTCCGGATGCTTCCAACTGGCGTTCGTCTTGGGCCTCGCCCACATCCTGTAGTTCGCGAAAGAAGAGATCGAGTCATCTGCTCGCTTCAACTGAAGCGGGCTTTTTTGTGTATCGTGGGTGCGTGGACCTGCCGTTCCCGCTGCGCTCCGGCTTCCTGGCCTTGCCCCTTGAGGGCGAGGCGGGCGATGAGTTTCGGGCGGCACAGGCAGAGTTGGCATTCTTAAACGAAGGAGACGAGCCGATCGTGGGCTTCCAGAAGCCGACGGTCCCACATCTCACCTTGGCCTATTTTCCGACTGTGATGGAGATCGAGTACGGCCAGATCACGGCCCAGGCGGCCAAAATCGCGGCGCAGATCAGGCCATTCGCCGTGCAGATCGAGTCGGTCGGCACCTTCGGCAAGCCCGGCCGCGACGAGGTGCTCTTCTTGAAGCCGAACTTCTCGCCTGAACTGGCCGAGGCCAAGAAGAAGTGCCCGTGGCCCTCGCCCTATCCTGAGTTCAACCCGCACATCACGCTCGCACGCGTCCGTCACCCGGAGCGGTTTGAGATCCAGAAGAAAGCCGTCCTCAAGGCGCTCAAGCACGTATCGTTCACGGCACGCTTCGAATTACTCCGGCTCTACGCCAACGTGGACGGCGAGAGCCAGGTGCCGCTGGCAGATTTTCCTTTTGAGGCTTAGAAGTACGGCTCGAACACCACCTGCAGGATGCCGGTGGCGATCAGCTGCGACTTGTCGAATTCCACCGCCTGCTTCTGGGCGGCGAAGAAATCCTGCAGCACGAAGGCGGAGAGCTGCAGGACCGTGCCGTCGAGGCTGCGGTCGTCGGCCTGGAGCGCCTTGAGGATGTTCTCGTGGTCAGCGGCGAGCGTCAGCTGCAGGCGTTCGATCCAATCGATGAGCTCGGCGCCGGACTGCGCGCTCAGCTGCCCGCCTTGCACCAGGGCAGAGCTCTTCTCGCGCACGTCGGAGCTGAGGCCGCGCTCGCGGGCGTCTTCCAGGGCGTCCTGCATGGAGGCCAGGCAGCGCTCGTTGATGAGCGAGAGCACGGCCAAGATGAACGACGACGGGCAATCGCGCTCCACCAAGCGGGCGATGAGTACCGAGAGGTGCGTGCGCTGGGCGTCGGTCAGGAACTGGACGATTGCATCGACTACGCCGTCATCGCGGCGTTTGGCGCGCTGCTCCTGCTGGCGCTGCTGGGCAGCCGCGGCTTGCGCCTGGGCCTGCTGGGCCTTGCTCTGCTCCGATTGCTCACGTGCCTGCTCGGAGGCGTCACCACCTCCCTCATCCGGGCTGCCGATGTCGAGACCGCCGAAGTCCTGCATGTGCGGAGAGTGTAGCGGGAGAGGAAAGCGGACGCAGCGAAAAACGGTCGCCGGGCACCAGGCTTATGAGCGGATGCTCAGGCCTTGGCCGGGACCACGTGCACCACCGTCGAGCGGTGGCGGGAGCCGCTGAAGCTGGCGAGCTTCTTCTGGCTGAACTGCACGACACCGTCGATATCCGCATGGATCGTCCAATCGGAGCCAACGTGCGTGCCCTTACCCGGGCGGTACCAGTAGCCCTTCTGGCGGATGAGGATCTCGCCGGCGTTGACCACCTGGCCACCGAAGCGCTTTACGCCGCGGCGCTTAGCCCAGCTATCTCGGCCGTTAGTGGTTGTTCCACCTGCTTTCTTATGTGCCATAAGTGCGAAGATTTTACGCAAAAAATGGCTGCTTGCAAGCAGAATCTTTCGCTGCCATAGTGGCTTCCAGCGGGGTAGAGCAGTGGTAGCTCGCAAGGCTCATAACCTTGAGGTCGTGGGTTCAATTCCCACCCCCGCAACCAAATTATGACCACAATCGGTGCTTTCGCCATCATCCGCAACGAAAAAGGGGCGGTGTTATGTGTGCACCAGAACTACAAAAACAAGCGTTGGAGCCTCCCCGGCGGCCGGGTGGAACTGGGTGAATCGATCGGTACGGCGGCCAAACGCGAGACCTTGGAGGAGACCGGCTACGAGATAGAAGTCCTGGGCGTGACCGGCGTCTATAGCGGCGGCTACAGAGACGACTACGTGGTCTGCGTGGAGGGGCGGATTGTCCGCGACACCGGCGTGCGTGCCGATCCGGGTGAGATCTCGGAGATCGGATTCTTTGCGCCCGACGCGCTGCCGGCTGATATCTCTCATCGCGCCGCGTTGCGCATCAAGCATGCGGTGGCAGGGGAGCGAGGAATGTTGTTTTCCGCCGATGGCGAAGACGAGGCCGGCCACGACGAAACGGTCGCTTGAAAAAACCCGCCGTCAGGGACGGCGGGCGGGGTTGGTTGGCACTCAGCCTCGCCTGGCGGCGAGGATGTTCTTGGGCGGCACGCTCTCCCAGAGCGTGATGGTGGCGGTGCGACGGAGCACCAGCCACGGTCCTTTGATCATGATGTTGTCGGACGGCGGGATCTCTGCCAGGAACTGACTGACGACCTGTTCATGGTTGAGCAGGCCGCTGGCTACCGTGCCGCGGATGGGATGGTGGTAGGCGGGGACTTCGATGAGGCTCAGCATGAGCTGCAACAGCCGCTCGGTGCGGCTCAGGTCGGATCCGCTCCCATCGCACAGCCAGCGGAAGTCGCCGACGTTCTGGTTCGAGATGCGGGCGTAGCGTCGGATCTTGCCCGGCATGGGGACGGGTTCTGGGCCGACATGGTACGTCAGCCAAGGGAAGATCGTTTCCGTTCCCTCAAGACCGCTCCATGCGAACGGGTTGCCGACCATGCCCGCGACGTGGGGCATGAGGTCCGTGCCGACCTGTTCCTTCAGGCGGTGGCGGACGCTGGCGACGCCGGTGAGGTCACTGGGCTGGCGGCGGCCGCCGAAGAAGTCCCAGCGTTCCGGATTGCGATCCTCCAGGCCCACCAACAAGAATAGCGGCGGCATCGACGGGGACAGGCGCGGCCACTGGGCGTGGGGGAACGGCGCGCCTTCTTCGCCGGTGATCAAGCAGGCAACGTGGCGTTCGTCCTTCGGGTACAACATGGGTCCATCTCCTGGGTGCCAACGGGTGAAAGTTCGGACGCGACGAGCGTCGCGTCCGCGCATTATGCTGAAAAATTCAATTTTAGCAATAAACCGTCACACCTCTTTAAATACTCTCTTTCAGGGCCGCTAGCTTGTCGCGATCGAACAAATAGAGCCACCACTGCTCGTGGACCGGCATCTGCCGCAAGAGTTCCAAGAACGCCGCCTCGCGTTCGGCCGAGAGGGTGGAGCCACTCTGGGTGAGGGTGGCTTCGGAGGGCAGGGGAGCGGTGATGATGAGCATCTTCTCGCCGGGATTGATGCGGCCGAGGTTCTGCTTGGCGTACTTATCCTTGTACTGCTCGGATTTGTAGTAATCCAGTTCGCGGTACTTGGCGTCGTTCTCCTGGCTGATCTGCTTGTTAGCCACTTCCATCTGTTTCAGCGTCCTCTCGAAGAGGATGTTGCGGTAGAATGACAGCGCTAATCCGAACGCCATGAAGCCGACGACGGTCAGGCCGACGACGATCGTCAATTGCTTGCTCAGCGGTTCGGAACCAGCGCGGTACGCCACGGAACGGCAGTGTACCGCCCCCACCCCTTCGAGACCATGATCATCTTCTGCAGCGGCATCGGCGGCATCGGCCTCTCGGCCTACGCATCGCTTCAGAAAGCGGCGGGCCACGATGTCTCCGGCAGCGACGCCAACGACAGTGCGCTGGTGCAGCGCCTGCGTGCCGACGGCATTACGGTGAGCCTCAGCCAGGACGGCAGCGCTCTGCCCGATGGTTGCGAGCTCTTCGTCTACAGCGAGGCCATCACGCCCGACGCTCCCGAGCGCCGCTTGGCCCGAGAGCGCGGTATCCGCTCAATCTCGTACTTCGCCGCGGTCGGCGAGATCTCCAAGGGAAAAACGCTCATCGCCGTCTCCGGCACGCACGGCAAATCCTCCACCACGGCGATGGTCGCGCGTCTGCTCATCGAGGCCGGCTTCGATCCGACGGTCGTCGTCGGCACTAAGCTCCGCGAGCTCGACGGGCGCAACTTCCGCGTGGGCAAGAGCGAGTGGTTCGTGCTCGAGGCCTGTGAATACCGTCGCTCGTTCCACTACCTGTCGCCCTCGATCGCGCTCGTCACCAACGTGGACGGCGACCACTTCGACGCTTACAAGGACTTGGCGGAGTACCAGCAGTCGTTCGTAGAATTCCTCCAGCTGCTGCCGTCCGACGGTCCTGTCATCACG
>JAGOUB010000037.1 GCA_018061525.1 Candidatus Peribacteraceae bacterium | reverse complement strand
CAGACCATCAGCCCGAGCCACAGCTGCAACCAGGTGCAGACCTTCGTGATCGCGCCCGATGTCATCAAGTCCTCCGACGACCTCAAGGGCCTGACCGGCCTCAAGGACATCGCCCCGCTCAGCCTGAAGCTCATGGGCCTGCCCGTTCCGCCCGAGATGCAGTAAGCGGCCATGGCCACTGCCCCGCTGCCGCCGCTGCGCCTTGCCGTCATCCCCGACGGCCAGCGCCGCTGGGCGCGCGCCAACGGCAAATCGTTCAAGGAAGCGTACGAGGCCGGCGCCGCCATCATCCAGGAGCAGATCGCCGTGGCCGCCGAGGAAGGCGCCGGCGCCTTCGCGGTCTGGGGCGGTTCGGTGGAGAATTTGCGCGAGCGCCCAGCCGCCGAATTGATAGTGCTGCACGCCGTGTACGAAACATTCCTCAAGCGCGTGCGCGACGAGTGGATGCATGAGCCGAAAAACGCCGCCCTGCGCTTCGTGCACATGGGCCGCGCCGAGCTGCTGACCAACGCCGAACGCGCCTTGATCAAAGAGATCTCCGACGCCACCAAGGATCGTCCCGGCATGGTCGTAGCGCTTTGCCTGGGCTACAGCGGCCGCGATGAAGAGGAGCGGGCACTCGAAGCCTGGCGCGCGGCCGGCTCGAGAGGAGACTGGAAGGACCACCTCGACCTGCCCAAGCAGGGCATCGCCGCTACACCCTTCGATTTGATCATCCGCACCGGCGAGACCACCGACGGCCCCGTGCACGATAACGAGTTCTTACACGCGTATCGCCGCGAGACGCGCGTGCGCTTCCGCCCCGAGCTCTTCCCCGATATGACACCGGAGATGCTCCGCGACGACATCCGCGCCTTCCGCGCCACCGACCAGCGCCGCGGCGCCTAAGGTGCTATCCTGGTCCGCTCCATGACTCCCCGCCCCTCCCTACAGGCCATTCGCGAACGCCTGATCGTGGCGCTCGTTGTCCTGCTGCCGCTGCACGCGCTGCTGGTGACGGTCGGCACACGCCTCATCGCCGGGCCGGGCCACGCGCCGCTGCCGGCACTCGCGCTCTGGAAGGAACTCGTCCTCGTCGCCATCCTCGCCCTGGCCGCCGTGGAGATCTGGAAAATCTGGCGCGCCGGACAGCGCCCCGCCTGCGACCTGCTCGACCTGCTCGTTGTCGGCTTCTTCGCTTTGGCCGTTGGCTCGGCCGCGTGGCACGGCACAGCCACACCTAAGTTGCTGTTGGGACTTCGCTACGACGTACTGGCGCCGCTGGCCTTCGTGGTGCTCCGTCACGCGCCGTGGTCGGACTGGGCGCGCTCGCGGCTGCTCTGGGCGCTCGTCTGGGTCGGCACCGCTGTGGCTGCCATTGGCTTGGCCGGACTCGTCCTGCCGGCATCGTTCTTCGCCGCCCTCGGCTACGCCACCGACTTCCACTCGCTCTACCTGCCCGACTCGCCGCTGGCTCCCTTCAGCCAAATCGGCGGCACGGCCATCCGCCGCGCGCAATCGACCCTGAGCGGCCCCAACCAGCTCGGTCTCTGGCTGATCGTCCCGATCGGCGCGCTGCTCGCCTCGGCCCGCCGCCTCGGCCGCGCCCGCGCGCTGGCCCTTGGCGCATTGCTCGCCGCCGCGCTGGCCGCCACCTTCTCACGCACCGCGTGGATCGGCGCCGTGGCCGGCACGCTTGCCATTGGCGCCCTGCAAATCGGACCGCGCCTGGCCCGCCGCTGGCTATTGCCCGTGGCCGGACTGCTCGCCGCCGCCGTGCTCGTGGGCGTACTTGCCGCACCCGCCACCATCGTCCGCCTGTCGTCCTCGCGCGGGCACTTCGAGCAGCCGCTCGAAGCCGTGCACCGTCTGCTCGCCGCGCCCTGGGGCGAAGGCCTGGCCAGCGCCGGTCCGGCCAGCAGCCGCTTCGCCGACGCCTGCGTGATGCTCCAGCCCGAGGACGACCCGCGTTGGGCCGCCGCCCAGCCGGAGCTCTGCGTCTTCCTGGGCGATCAGCAAGTGCAGCCGACCGACCGCCTCTGCCGCTGCCCCTTCCACCCCGAGAACTGGTACCTGCAGATCGCCGTCGAGCTGGGCTGGCCGGGACTGATCCTCTGGGTCGGCATCCTGGCGCTCGCACTCTGGAAGCTCTGGCCGCTGGCCCGCGCCCGCGAACCGCTCGGCACGGCCGCAGCCGTCGCCCTACTCGGCACCGCCGTCGGCGCCCTCTTCTTGCATGCCTGGGAGGACACGGCCGTGGCGTTCAGCGTCTGGATCCTCGTCGCCGTGGCCCTCCAAAAAGGTCGCAATTCGGCTGGCGAAGACCACACAAACACCTGAAACCGGCTATAGTGGGTGCCCAAATGGAGGCCCAGACCATCGATGACGGGCGGCTCAAAGCCCTCGTCCGGCAGGCCCAAGAAGGCGATCGCAATGCCTTCGGCGAGGTCTATGACCTCTGTTTCGGAGCGATCTACCGCTACGTCGCGTTTCGCCTCCCGCCGGAGGCCGCCGAGGACGTGGCGGCCGACATCTTTGTGAAGGCTTGGGAGAAGCTCGGCAGCTACAAGCCCCAAGACTCAGTGCCGTTCCTGGCCTGGCTCTTCCGCATCGCCCGCCACGCCGTCATCGACATCTACCGCCAGGACCGCCGCTTTGAAGAGATGCCCGAGGACGTCGTCGACGAGGACGAGCTCAACCGCGCCGACACCGCCCTCAAGCGCAAAGCGACCATCCTGGCCGTACGCGCGGCCGTCGAGAAACTGCCCGGCCGCTACCGCGACGTGCTCATGCTGTCCTTCATCGGCGGCCTGCCCGGCAACGCCGTCGCCCGCCTGATGCACACCAGCGAGGGTGGAGTGCGTGTTCTCAAGCTCCGGGCGCTCCGAAAGCTGGAATCCCTTTTACCCCCGGATTTGGATCCCGGAACGTAACATCCCCCTGTTTTTACCGTTTGTAGAAGCGACAACCCTCATGTTCTCCGCCCTCTTCCGCCGGCTGGTCGACGCCGTCTCCTCTGTGGAGGAGCGCGTGGCCGCGCGTGCGCAGACGGGTAAGAAAGAGGCGATCCGCCCCGCGATACTGGCCGAAACCGCTCGTTCGCTGGAGCCCAATGCCGCTCGCAAGGCCCGCGTCTGGCAGCAGATCGAGGCCCGCATGGAGCCCGCCCGCGCCGCCAACCTGCTCACGCAGGTGCGCCATTGGCTCGAACCCGATGAGGCCCTACAGACACGCGTTCGCGCCCTGATGTCCGGCCAGATGGCCCCCGCTCCCGCCCGTGCCTTTGGGCTCGGCGCCGCCAAGTGGTCGGTGGCCGTACTGATCGTGGCCGTGCTCGTGCGTTCAAGCCCCCTCCTGTTCCTCGCTCCCCGCACCGTCGCCGCCACCTCCGTGACGCTCGCCGCCACGCGCGGCTCCGTCTCGCTGGGTGACGAAGGCCTGCTCCAGCCCATCACCGGCGAAGTCACCCTCGAGGGCCCCGGCCGCATCACCACCGGCGAGGGCGAGGCCACGGTCGCGCTCCACACCTACGGCGTCGTGCGCCTGGCGCCGGCGACCGTCTTCACGCTCGACGATCTCGCTTCACACCCCGGCCTGCCTGTCACGGGTTCGCTCGATACCGGCACGGCCTGGATCTACAGCCTCGTCCCCTCCACTCTTTCTGGCCTGAGCGTCGAAACGCCGGCCGGCATCGTGACGGTGAACGAGGGCAGTGTCGGCCTCAAGGTGAACGGCTCGCTCCTGACCGTCGACGTTTGGGACCGCAGCGCGCGTGTGGCCGTGGACGGCGAGGAATTCACCCTGCAGCCCGACCAACGCCTGGTTTCTGGACCCGGCATCGCCCCTCGCATCTCCGCCATTGATCCCGATAGCGCCGACATCTGGGTGACCGAGAACATCGCCCGCGACTCCACCCACCGCCGCGAACTGGCGCAGTGGCAGCACGAGGTGCGCGCCGCCAACGCGGGCATCCTGCCCACGTCGCCGCTCTACCGCGTGAAGCGCGCGGCCGAGGCCGTCGACCTGCTCTTCACCTTCAGCGGCGAGGCCCGCGCCCAAAAGACGCTCGCCCTGGCCGAAACCCGCCTCAACGAGGCCGCAGCCCTGTTGCCCGACATGCCCGCCGACACCGTGGAGACCACGTCGCAGGTGCTGCGCCTGGCTGCCAGCGGCTCGACCGTGATGACCGCGCTGTCCGAGGATGGCAGCGGCAGCGGCGAACTTGTCCGCTCCCTGCTCGCCGAGTACCGCGACACCATCCTCTCGCTGGCCAGGGAGACGGAAGCCGGCAGCGGCACCACCGCCGACTTCGTGGTCGATGAGATCGCCGCCAACGCCATCCAGCTGGCCGCCGCCCTGCCCACCGACGTGAGCTATCCCCTCAAGCAGGCCGTACTCGCCACCGCCGCCGCCCTGCCCGAGAGCGACGCCGACGAGGGCCGCCAGACCGTGCTGCTCGACGCCATCGCCTCGCTGCGCACCACGCTGCAGGCCGAGCCCGAGACCGATCTCGCCGGACTGGTTGGCCTCTCGCCGCTCCTGACCGAACTGCGCACTAACGTTTCCGAGAACTCCGCTGAAGTGCAGCGCGAAGCCGGCGCCCTGGAGCGCACCATCAACACCCTCGCCCGCCAGCGCCGCCCCGAGGTGGCCATTGAGACCGAGTCGCGCCGCGGCCCCGTCGGCCCCGCACCAGTCCAGCACCTGTCGGCCGAGCAGATCGATAAACTCGTCGGCGAGATCCTCGGACGCATCGACATCTACCGTTTGCCCGCCTCGCGCTTCAACCAGCTGATCACCGAGCTTAGGACTATCGCGGGCACGCCCGACGAGGGCCAGATCCTCCGCCGCCTCGACGCCGCCATCACCAACGAACCCGGCCTCTCCGCCCGCCTGCGCGTCCGCATGCGCGAACTTAAGGAATCACGCGCTTTGGAGGTCCAGACCGGTTCCGGCGAGACCACGACGGCCCCGGTTGACGCCGCCTGAAACCCTGAGCAGACTATCTCTGCTTTGGTCATGATCGCGGACCTGTAGCCCAATCTCTCAAACAGCGTTGGCTCTTTCGCCACTCTGCTCTTCCTCTAAACGTTATGTACACGATCACCGATCTCAAGCCCGGCCGCGCCATTACCGTCGAAGGTGAGCCCTATCTCGTCGTCAGCTCCCAGTTCGGCCGCAAGAGCCAGAGCAAGGCGAACATGCAGTGCAAACTGAAGCACCTCAAGACGGGCGCCGTCCTCGCCAAGAACTTCCAGGGATCGGAAAAGATCGAGCCCGCCGACGTGGGCTACCGCCGCGTGCAGTTCCTCTTTAAGGCCGGCGACGAGTTCACGTTCATGGATCAGGAGACGTACGACCAGTTCGTGCTCCGCGCCGACGCGCTCGAGGACATCATCCCCTTCCTCATCGAGGGCGGAGAGGTGGACTCGGTCATGTACAACGACCTCCCGATCTGCATCCAGCTGAAGGCCACGGTCGAGATGAAGGTCATCGACACCATCCCGGGCGTGAAGGGCGACACCGCCACCGGCGGCTCCAAGCCCGCCACCCTCGAGAGCGGACTCGTCGTGAACGTCCCCCTGTTCATCAACGTCGGCGAGAAGGTGAAGGTGAACACGGAGACGCAGGAGTACATGAGCCGCGTGAACGACTGAAAATTGAGAATCGGTCATTATAGCGGTGTTTTTTGCTTTATTTTTATGAATTTACATTTTAAAAAATTGATTTATAATATCATTGTTCATTGAAAGCAGCGGATGAGGCAAGCGCCCTGCGCATGGTCGTGCGTAGCGTGCTTGTCTCAACACCCACGAAAGGAGAGACCAGTTCGTGCCGACGAGTATCGGCAAAAAAGTTTGCGCGGCCCATGAGAGGGGCCGAGGAAGATAGAGATGATCTACGATGCGAAGATGGTGGAATGGTTCTTAGGATTGCCGTGCAAGACACAGGTGACCATCCCCCAAATCACTCCAGACGAAGGGGGGATACTGATCTACTACGGGGGGTGGGAGTCGTCTGCTATCCGCAGATGTCCTGTTGGACGAATGTTTTGGACAAATCGTGAGCAAGATGCATATGACCACTATAAGTGGAGCGCTGAGCCAGGCTACTACCTGCTACAGCTACGAGCTCCATATACCAATCATAAAACCTGGGATGAACAATGTGCCCGACTAGCATATGTGGGCATGGCAGCCGCGCCCATTGCGGTCGCAGCAACAGGACTGTTGATACAAATGGTGGCCACAAGGCGCGATCCATTGGATGGAAACTCGATTCGCTGCGCAGAGCAAGTCTCTGAGCGGCAATGGACGTTCCAAATGGGTCTCGCGACAGATGAGAACGAGATGTTCGTATCTTGGGATCATGGCACATGGAAACGGGGGAAAATCTGGGTCGCAGCCGCCAAGAAAATCGCATGAAACCGACCCCCGCCACAGCGGGGGTCTTTTTTGCAGTGATCGTCGCAGTCACACGGAGGCCACTGCCGATAAACGGTAATTAGGGCCTTTTTGCGACGCCAGAACACCTTGGGGCCCATTCGCGCCCCTGGTAGTCTTTGGCTGCCCTATGACGAAGGAACTCGAAGTGATCATCGGCCTGGAAGTGCACGCGCAGGTCGCCACCAAGACCAAGATGTTCTGCGGCTGCGACAACGACGCCTTTGAGAAGGATCCCAACACCACCGTCTGCCCGGTCTGCATGGGCCACCCCGGCACGCTGCCGGTCGTGAACGCCGAGGCCGTCCGCTTGGCCGTGCGCGCCTCGCTGGCCATCGGCTGCACCGTGCATCCCGACTGCCACTTCGACCGCAAGCACTACTTCTACCCGGACCTGCCCTCCGGCTTCCAGATCTCGCAGTACGACTTCCCGCTCGCCACCGAGGGCGCCGTGGAATACGACGTGGTAGCGGCCGACGGCGCCACAACCCAGACCAAGGCCTGCCGCATCCACCGCCTGCATTTGGAGAACGACGCCGGCAAGCTGACACACCGCAACCATGAGACCCTCTGCGACTACAACCGCGCCGGCACGCCGCTGATGGAGATCGTCACCAAGCCGGACTTGCGCAGCGCCGACGAGGCCAGCGCCTTCGCCCAGGAGCTGCGCCGCACGCTCATTGCCGTTGGCGCCAGCGAGGCCGACATGTTCAAGGGCATGATGCGCTTCGACGCTTCCATTTCGCTGCGCGAGAAGGGAACAGAGAAGCTCAACCCCCGCAGCGAGATCAAGAACTTGAACTCCTTCAAGGCGCTCGAGCGCGCGCTCGCCTACGAAGAGGCCCGCCTGCGCGACCTGTGGGAAGAGACGGGCGGCCCGCTCGCTGGCGACATCACCGTCGGTTGGCAGGACGACGAGGGCAAGACCCGTATGCTCCGCGACAAGGAATCGGCGCAGGACTACCGCTACTTCCCCGAGCCGGACATCCCGCCGCTGTCGTTCTCGGAGGAGAGCCTGAAGCAGGCCCTGGCCGAGTTGCCCGCCCTTCCGCGTGCCCTCCAGAAGCGCTTCGGCGAGATCGGCCTGAACCCGGCCGAGCAGCGCCTGGTGCTGGACGATGCCGGCCTGCGCGAGCGCTTCAACGCCGTGTACCTCGTCACCAAGGACGGCCGCAAAGCATCGAGCCTCGTGCTCACGCAGATGCTCGGTTTCCTCAATGCCGCCAACAAGACCACCGCTGACGCCCCGTCGATCGCCGATCTTGTGGAACTGGCCGGCGCGGTGGACGACGGCACCATCTCGGGCAACAGCGCCAAGGAGGTGCTGGAACTGATGGTGGCTTCCGGCAAGGGCCCACGCGCGATCATCGCCGAGCAGGGCATGGGCCAGATCAGCGACGACGGCGCCCTCAAGAAGATGGTGGAGGACGCACTGGCCGCCAATCCCAAGGCTCTCGAAGACTTTAAGGCCGGCAAGGCCGCCGCCCTCGGCGCCATCGTCGGCGCGGTGATGAAGGCCAGTAAGGGCCAAGCCAACCCCGCCAAGGTGCAGGAAATCCTCAAGGGCGTGGTCGGCTGAGGCCATGGAGATCACCCCGTCCCTCCTGGCGAT
>JAGOUB010000036.1 GCA_018061525.1 Candidatus Peribacteraceae bacterium | reverse complement strand
CGCGGGAACGGGAGCCGCGGCGGGACGCATGATGTCCATCGCGGATTAGCGGGCGGCGATGTTCTGCGTGATGTAGCGGACGGCGGCCTCGAGCGAAGCGGGGGCCGAGACCACGAAGTGGCGGTTGTCCGTCCAGTCGCGGTAGCCGTAGACCATATCGCCCTGCACGCGCACGTCGCCGTCGGCGGCCTGCATGGAGGCAGCCGTGCCGGACTGCAGCGAGACCTTCAACGGACCGTCGCCGGAGGCGAGGATCTCATCGGGACCCACCTCGACGGTGATAATGGAACCGCCGCCCAGGAACGAGCTGAACCACCAGTTCTTGTGCACGGGGATGCAGAAGGCGTAGCCCTGCGAGCAGTACTCCTGCGTCCACGAGGCCGCGGCCATGTTCTGCTTGGCCATGCGGTCGGCGCGGTCCTTCATGAGGGCGTCCTGGTCGGAGACCGAGGACGAGGACGACGAGGCGACCGAGCTGCTCGTCTTGGAGGACGAGGAGCTGATGGAGCTGGAGGAGACACTGCTGGAAGAAGGCTTCGAGCTGCTCACGCTGCTGCTCGTCTTGGAAGAAGAGGACGAGACGGACGACGAGCTGACGACGGAAGAGGAGCTGGAGCTGGAAAGCGACGAGGACGACGAGGTCGTCGACGAGCTGGACGAGCTCATCTCACTGGAGCTGGAGGAGGACGAGCTGCTCGAGCTGGAGGACGAGGACGACGGGGCCGAACCGGCCGGGGCGATCTGCGAGACATCGACGATGGTGCCGCCGGCCTCGGTGGTCTCGCGGGCGGTGCCCGTCAGCTCCACGCGCTGACCGATATAGCGGTTGAGGTTGGCCGACGTGCTCTGCAGCAGCACAAAGCGTCCGTCATCGAGTTCCAGGCGGTGCGTGCCTTCCATGTAGATGGAAATGCCCGCGGGCTGGATCACGCCGGTGTAGGTGGCGACGGTGGTCGCTGTCGAGCGGCTGGAAGACGAGTTGCCGTTGGACGGGCCCGTGAGCGGGCTGCAGGCGGCGAGGGAAATGGCGGTGAGAGCAATAAGAAGGGAACGGCGCATACGAGGGGAGGTCGGAAGGAAGTGCCTAGTATGCTACCGGCCTCACAAAACGTGTCAAACAAGCGATTCGCAAAATGCCGATGCCCTCCCTAGAGTGGACTCCATGACGCTCATCGCCAGCCTCATCGACGTCGTCTTACACCTCGATGTCCATTTGGCCGCGCTCATTGCCGGCATCGGCCTGCCAACGACCTACGCCATCATCTTCCTTATCATTGTCTGCGAGACGGGCCTGGTGATCGCGCCATTCCTGCCCGGCGACTCGTTGCTCTTCGCGGCCGGCGCGCTCTCGGCCCAGGGCCTGCTCAACGTCTGGGTGCTCCTGCCGCTCCTTTGGCTGGCGGCCGTCGTCGGCGATTCGCTCAACTACGCCATTGGCAAACACATCGGCGTGAAGGCCTTTCGCAAAGATTCGCGCTTCTTGAACCACGACCATCTCGAGCAGACCCGCGCCTTCTTTAAACGACACGGCGGCAAGTCGATCGTATTGGCGCGCTTCCTGCCATTCGTGCGCACGGGCGCACCGTTCGTGGCTGGCGTCAGCCATATGCCCTACGGCACCTTCCTGTTCTACAACGTCGCCGGCGGCGCCATCTGGGTAGGACTCTTCGTACTGGGCGGCACTTTCTTCGGCCAGATCCCTGCCGTGGAGAAGAATTTCTCGCTCGTCATCCTGGCCATCCTTGCCTTCTCGGCGGTGCCGGCGACGATCGCCTGGGTCCGGTCACGCTTCAAGCGCGCCTGAAGGAAAAGGGGCGCATATTGCCATATTACTATAATTAGTATATAATAATATGAGTGGGAAAACTCAAGACCCTCAGCGGCTTAACCCTGGATGCCGATCCTCCTGAGGGGTTCTTGCAGCCGGAGTCGTGCGAGGTGAAGTCCGAATCCAAAGGAGTGCCCGCCATCTACGTCGATAACGTCCGGCATCAGCTGCAGACGCGGCTGGCGGACAACCCATTTTGTAAGCAGGCCGAGCTGCGGTTCGCACTCTGCCGGCCGGATAAGCTCCGCCTAATCCATAATGCGCCTATCGAGGTGCAGCTCAGGCTACCCGATAAGGAGGAGACGGTGTCCGTCATGCTCAAGGGAACGCTCTTGGAAAAATCGTGGGGCAAGGGCACGGCGCTCTGGGTGAGCGATTCGCATTTTCCGTGGAACCTCTACCAATCCAAGACGGGCCTGCCGGGACTGATCTGTACCAAGTCACCCGACGGGGACCATTGGGTCGGACAACGCTTGTTCTCCCCGCGGCATTTCGCCCCCCACGTGCTGACGGAGATCCTCAATGGCAGACCGATGCCCGACGACTGGGAAGGCTCCGCGCGGCGATTCGTTGCCAGGCGCGGCGTTGCTGAACTGCAAAACCTCGACAGCATCCTCTCGCCCAACGATGCAGCTCGCGCCGCCCACTACGTCAGCTACGTGTAATGCTGCAGTGCATGTTGGCGGAGGGAGTGGGATTCGAACCCACGGAACCTTGCGGTTCACCTGATTTCAAGTCAGGCGCGATCGACCACTCTGCCATCCCTCCGCAGGCAGTATAGCGCGGAGGGCGGTGGCGTCAGAAGGCGATGTCTTCGAGGCGTTTCTGGAGCAGGGCCGTCTTCGGCAGCTTCTCGGCGTCCATGGTGCGCTCGGCCCAGACGGAGCGGAGACGGTCCATGTAGCCGTCCTCATGCTTGAGGCGCTCCACGAAGCTCTCGAGCTTCATGCGGAAGCGGCTGAGCTTGGCGCGCTCGGGCAGGGCGAACAGGCAGGAGACGAGGGCGTCCTCGCCGCCCCAGGCCTCGCCGCGGATCTCGTCCTCGACCGCGTTCTCCAGGCTGTCTTGGTCGATGCCGGCCAGGAACTTGAGGTCCTCAGCAGGACCGGACGGGAAGTAGCGGTTAGCGCCCAGACGGCGGAGCGTGCACGGCAGCTGTAGGTCGGCGATGACGTCGGCCACCTGGCCGGCCAGTCCGCTCTCGCTGCTGTGGTCCTCGATCACGATCAAGTGGCGCGTCTCGAGCGCGGCGGCGGCGATGGCCGAGGCGTCGAGCGGGCGCACGCAGCCCACGTTGAGCACGCGCACGTTCACGGCGCGGTCCTCACGCGCGGCCAGAAGGTCGGCCACGGCCACGGCCGTGTGCACCGCCTCGCCGGTGGCGATGATCGTCGCCTCATCCTCTTGGCCACCTCGGCCACGAACGATGTCGGCGGCGCCGTCAAAGACGTAGTCGGCACCGTAGATCGGCTGACCGTCGGGGTTGAGCAGCTGCGGGTGGCCCGAGCGGCCGGCAAACACGTAGACGCTCTGGTGGCCCTCGGCGATGATCGCCAGCGCCTTCTCGGCCATGGCGGCCGCCTGGTTACTGTCGGCCGGCATCCAGACCTGCGTGTGGTCGAAGGGGATATCGAGATAGTGGCGCTCCTGGTGGGTCTCGCCGTCCTCGCCCACGCTCAGACCGGCGTGCGTGCAGTCGTGCAGAACGCCCACGCGCGTGTGGCCGCAGTTCACGTCGATGAGGCGGGCGTTGGCGCGCGCCTCGTTGGTGCCGAAGGCGGCGAAGGTATAGGTCACGGGAAGCAGGCCCGTCTGACGCATGCCGGCGGCCATCATGTACATGTTGGCCTCGGCCACGCCCACGTTCACCACGCGGTCGGGGAATTCCTTGCCCACCTTGTCGAAGCCGCCGGACGCAGCCAGGTCGGCGTGCAGCACGACGATGCGCGGGTCGACTTTCATCAAGGCCTTCAAGTGCGTCTCGCCAAAATCCTTGCGGGCGGCACCCTTCTCGGCTGTGACCGTGCGTGCGTAGCCCTTGAGCTTGGCAGTATCGAAGGAGAGGAGAATATCGGTCTGCACCGGCTTGGTGGCGCGGTAGCGCTTCTCCTCGGCGGCGCGGAAGGGCTCGTAGTCCTTGGTGAGCTGGTCGAGTGCGGGCAGATCCTTGAGGAGCTTCTCGGCCACGTCCTTCTTGAGCGGCGAGCCGTGGAAGTTCTCCTTGCCGGTGTTGCTGCCTTCTTCCATGTGCGGCACGCCGTGGCCCATGGTCGTGTAGTAGGCGATGAAGACCGGGCGGCCCTTGCCCGCAAAACCGTCGGCGCGCTCCTGCGCGGCTTTCACCTGAGCGGGATCATTGCCGTCCTGCACCTCGATCACCTGCCAACCGGCGGCGGCCGCTTGGCCGGCCAGGTCGCAGGCGACGGTGCGCGAGGGCATGTCTGAGAGCTGGATATCATTGAGGTCCAGGTGCGCGACGAGGTTGTCGAGCTTGAGGTGCGCAGCCAGGCGCATCGCCTCCATCACCTGTCCTTCCTGAGCGTCGCCGTCGGCAATGAGCACGTCGACCATGCCCGGCTGCTTCTGGTATTGAAGACCGAAGGCCGTGCCGACGCCGTGCGAGAGGCCCTTGCCGAGCGGACCGGTGCCAAAGGGGATGTCGCCGATGCCGGCCTCGATGTGGCCCGGGAGTCCGGCGGGGATGCGGAAGGTGTCGATGATCGTCTGCGGGCTCTGCAGGCGCTCGTCCTTGCCGCCGCGGCCGAAGAGCCACTGCAGTCCGTACGAGAGGAGCGAGAGGTGGCCGGCGCTGATGCGCAGCGGCTGGTCGACCGCCGGATCGCGGCGCGCCGAGAGCAGGTAGGCGAAGGTGAAGGCCGAGAGGGGACCGCCTGGGTGGCCGGAGCTGTGCTTGGTCGGACCCTGGATGGCGAGATGGCAGAGGATCTTGTGCGCCAGCCCGTAGGCTTCCTTCTCCTGAGCGGAAAGTGTGGCGGCCTCGGCCGGACCGATCCAAACCGGCTCGGCTACCGAGGAAGCAGCAGCGACGCGGCGCAGCGAGTGGGGGACGGATGCATCCGTGGAACCGGCGAACTTCTGGAGCGAGCGGGTCATAGGGGGGATGGGACCCCCGCATTCTACACCCGGGCTTCCGGTGCCCCTACCAAGACGCCCGCTTCGTCGGTCATGCCAAGCGCGCTCGACGCGCGTCGCGTTGCCGGGCTGAGATCGCCAAAACGCTTCCGTCCCAGGAGGAAGAACTCAACCGTCACGAAGCCGGCACCAAGAGAACTCCGGTCCGAGCGGGCCAGCCAGGGGCCGAGCGTGAAGAGCGAGACAAATCCGGCGGCGGCCGTCGCGGCGGCCGTGTGCCACTCACGCTGCAGGCAAAAGTGGAGGGCGGACGCCGCCTCGAACGCGTAGCGCAGCGGCAGTTTCCAGAGAAGCTCGCCGTACGGGGCATTGGCCGCCAGCAGGTAATACGAATTGCGGCGCACGAGGTAGTTGCGGCGAAACGGCATCTTCTTCCAGGTGCGGCCGCCCTTGTGGCGGATGCGCGCTGCCGGCACATGGGCAATGGCGTGACCGGCGGTCTTGAGGCGCCAGCACAGATCGATCTCCTCCATATAGGAGAAGAAGCGCGCGTCGAGTCCGCCATGCTCCAGGTACGTCTCGCGACGGAAGAGCGCGCAGGCGCCGCAGGCCCAATCGATCAATGCCGGTTCGGTGAAGAGCCCTGCCTCCAACTCTGGATGCGTAAAGACCCGGCCGCGGGTGTAGGGGTAGCCGAGCGCGTCGATGTAGCCGCCGGCGGCTCCGGCCATGTCGAAGCGCGAAGGATCGGCGTACGAGAGCAGCGTGGGCTGCGCGGCGGCGCAGTCGGGATTCGCCTCCAAGTGGGCGATGAGCGGCGTCAGCCAGACGGCAGGCACCGCTGTATCGTTGTTCAGGAGTAGGATGAATTCGCGCGTCGTCTCGCGTGCCAAGAGGTTGTTTCCGCCGGGGAAGCCGGTGTTCACTTCTGATCGCAGCACGCGAATCGCGTCGCCGTAACGTTCGCGCAGCGCGGCTGCCTCGTCGTTCGCCGAGCCGTTATCGAGCACCAAAATCTCGGCGCCGGCGGCGTCGGAGGCCAGCACGGAATCCAAGCATTCGATCGTGTCGGCGAGGCCGTTGAGGTTCAGCACCAGGATCGAGCAGTTTGACATGGGAGGGGACGCGAATCTACCGTCACGTGCAACCTACATGCTACCGATCCGCTGTCCGCTCTGCGAGGGAGACGTGTCCGCCACAGTGGCGACGCTGCCGCGCGCGGGCCGCGAATTCACGGTGCGCGAGTGCGCCGCCTGCGCTCACCGCTTCACACATCCCGTGCCGGCGCCGGAGGACTTCGCGCTCTTCTACGACGATGACGCGGCCTACCAAGCGTTTCGCACCGAGCGGCGCTCAGGCCGCAGCGCCCTCTATGTCTGGCTGCGCGACCTGCGCCTCCGCCACCGCGCGCGAGTGATGACGCGGCGGGCCGGCAAGCCGGGACGCTGCCTGGAGTTCGGCTGCGGTATGGGCGATTTCCTCCTGGCGCTTCGCGAGCGCGGCTGGGACGTCGTCGGCATCGAACCGAGCGCTCGCGCCGCCGAAGCGTGCCGCCAGAAAGGCTTGGACGTGACGCAAGGCGCTGACCCCGCCCTTGCCCAAGGGCCCTTCGACCTGATCGTCCTCTGGCACGTCATCGAGCATGTTCCCGACCCAGTCTCCACTTTAAAGAGCCTGCGCGGTCTCTTGGCCGACGACGGTCTGCTGGCGATCGCGATGCCCAATCTCGACTCGCTCGACGCCAAGCACTACGCGCCCGAGCATTGGTTCGGCACCGACGTCCCGCGCCACCTGCAGCACTTCACACAGCGCTCGATGCGCGCGCTCTGCGCCCGTCTCGGCTGGCGGACGGAATCGACCTGGCGCCAGCTCTACGACCCGTGGCAGTACGCGCTCTTCAGCGAGCGCGGTTGGCTACCGCTGCGACTCGCCAAGGCGGCGGCCGTGGGGACGGCCGCCTGGGCTTGGGGAGTGGTTCGGCCGCTGGCCGCACCGTGCTCCTGTCTTTTTCTGCGGAAGGAATCTTAACGGTTCGCGTCGATCACGAGCACGTTCTTGGCGCCGGTGTTCGTCTCTTCTTTCACGCCGGTCCAGTCGTGGAGCGCGGACATCAGCACGTCGCGGTCGTAGGCATAGCGCGCGCCGCGCTTGGTGCCGACGTCGTTGGTGATGAAGCTGTCGCTGTCATACCCGATGATGATGAGCATGTGGTACCAAGGGCCCTCGCCGCTGAAGTACGGGTTGCCCAGCTCGCGGCCCGCGAACGGCGCCACGATCGGGTTGCCGGCGGCGAGCTCGCGCACCAGGTCGGCCTCGGTCACGTTCTTGAGCACGCGCACGTCGAGGTCTAGATAGTCGCGAGCGATGGCCGCGGCCTCGTCGACGTTCACGTCGATGCCGTAGCCGTTCTGCTCTTCCCAAGCGACGATGGCCTGCAGACGCTGCTCCATCGTCGTCTCCGACATGGAGGTCTCGCCCTTGGCGAAGGCTTGGCCCAGCAGGAGCGCCGCCTCCTCGCAGGTCTCCTCGTGCATCTCATCCCACTTGCCGAAGGGCGCCTGGCTGGCGAACGGCACTTCGATCAGCACGCTGCCCGGCATCGAGGCCGGAGCGGAGGAGGAAGAGGGGACGGGCTTCGTCGAAGAAGACGACAAAACGGCCGGCACGGAGGTCGGCGCTGAACTGGCTGAAGACGCAGCAACCGGCTGACTTCTTACCGATCCGGTAGAAGCGGAATTCGGGGGCGAAAAGACCACGTCGGGAGCGGAGCTGCACGAAGCCAAAAGAACGGACAGGCCGATGATGTATGAAAAACGTGTCAGAGTCATAGCGACATCGTAGACGAGGAGGGTCCAGCGCGCTTACCGATCCGGGCTGGACCGGGGTCTATACTTCTCGCATGCGCAAACTCTCCCTCTTGTCTCTGTCCATCATCGGCCTGCCGATCATCGCATCAGCAGCAACTGTCACTGTCTATGACGACGTTCCCGAGAACGCCTGGTTCGCAGGCTACGTACACCAGGCCACCACGCTCGACATCGTCGGCGGTTACCGCGACACCAACGGCCGCCTGACCGGCAAGTTCGGTCCGAGTGACAAGCTCACGATCGCCCAGGCGCTCAAGATGAGCGTCGTGGCCGCCGGTTACGACCCGACCGAGTACACGGTCGGCGATAACTGGGTCAGCC
>JAGOUB010000035.1 GCA_018061525.1 Candidatus Peribacteraceae bacterium | reverse complement strand
GCAAGGTGGTGGTGGACCGGAGTCTCGTGGATGAGGGGTATGCCATGGGCAAGATGCACGACACGCTGCGCCTGGCCGCCGCCGGCGTGGCCGTGCCGCGGACGCTCCAGACCGATGACCAAGCCGCCGCGCTTACCTTCGCCGCCGAGCTCGGGTTCCCGTGCGTGCTCAAGGGCACGTTCGGCAGCCTCGGCCGCCATGTCTTCTTGGTGAACAATGAAGAGGAGTGCCGTGCCCGCCTGGCGACCGAGCCGGCCGGACACTGGCAGGTGCAGGAGTGGCTGCCGGCCGAAGAGGACTGGCGCGTGCTGGTGGTGGGAGGGACGGCCCTGCCAATGCTGCTCAAGCGCCGCGCGCCCGCCGGCGACTTCCGCACGAACGTCGTCGGGTCCACGTTGATCGCCGCGCCCGTGACCGACCGACCCGACGTGGCCGCGCTGGCCGAGCGCGCCGCCCGCACGCTCCGCCGCGAGTTCGCCGGCGTCGATATCCGCGACCGCGCCGACGGACCGGTGGTACTGGAAGTGAACCGCCGGCCGGGCTTCGAATTCTTCGAAAAAGAGACCGGATTGGACGCTGCCGGCGCCCTGCTGGACTACGTCGGAAGCCTCTGCGCAGGCCGTGGCAATCTGCTATCGTGAGCCCCGCCTAGACGGCGTTCCAACCCCCGACCCCGTGCCCGCCTCCACCCGCCGCTTCCTCCTGCCCGTCCTGCTCGCACTCGCCTGCGTGGCCGCCCTGATCGTGGGCCTGCTCTGGCAGCTCAAGGCCAGCACCCGCGGCCTCACCGGCACCGTGCGCCCCGGCGAGCAGCGCGCTAGCGTCATGCCCGTCATCGAAACCGTCGACCCGCGCGACACTGCCCTGATGGCCATGCGCGCCGGCGACGTGCAGGCCGTGCAAGGTCGTTGGTCCGCGGCCCGCGAGGCCTACGCCCAGTCCGTGACGGCCGGCGGCGGCCTACCCGCGCTGCGCAAACTGGCGCAGGCGCAGCTGCAGCTGGGCGACAAGGACGCCCTCGCCGAGACCATCCAGCGCATGCGCGACGCCGGCGCCACCGGCACCGACATCCAGCTGCTCGAAACCATCATCGCGCTCCGCGCCGGCGATGTGCAGAAGGCTCAGGAGAGTCTCAACGCCCTGCCCGAAGCCTCGCCCCAGCGGAACTACGCCGATGCCCTGCTCGCCATCCTCCAGGGCGACCACGAGCGTGCCCAACTGTCGCTGGCCGCCGTGCAAGCCGGCAGCGAACCGCTGCTCAAGAACTACGCCGCCGTACTCAGCGGCGCCTACGACGAATTCGGCCTCTTCCCCGAGAGCCCCAACATCCACCTGGTGACGCTGCTCGGCCGCGCGCTGGCGCAGATCGAGGAGTGCCCGCTGGCCCTGCCGCTGCTCACGCAAGTGACGATCCAGCAGCCCGACTACCGTGACGCCTGGATTGTGCGCGGCTTCTGCGAGCTCTCGGCCGGCACGCCCGATGTCGCCCTCGTCTCGCTCAATCAGGCCTACGGCCTCGATCCCGAGAAGCCCGAGACGCAGTACTACCTCGGCCGTGCCTACGCCGGCACCGACGACCACCACAACGCCATCACCTTCCTGCAGAACGCGCTGAAGAACGGCTTCCGTCCCGAACGCACTGTCCGCGAAGCGATCTTGGAGGAAGCCAACGAGTCCGCCGACGCCCTGCTCGGCTTGGTCCAGGCCCAGGCGCTGGCCGCCCTCGAGGACGCCACCGTCACCGACGCCGAGCGCGCCGTCACCCTCTCGATCCAGTCGCAGGACCTGCCCGGCGCCCTCTCCATCGCCCAGGCCGCCACCCAGCGCTGGCCCCAGGACGGCCGCAGCTTCGATCTGCTCGGCCTGGCGCTCGGCGCCTCCGGCCGCCGCGACGAAGCTAAGCAGGCCCTCGAGACCGCGCTCGCCCTCAACCCGAACCTCCAGAGCGCCAAGGACCGGTTGGAGCAGCTGCGCTGACACAAACAAAAAGACCACTCTCGTGGCCTTTTTGTGTTTGTTTTGCCGGTCTCTCCTGAGGCGACAGTGACGTTTTCGGTCACCTAGCCTGTGAACGGAAAGGGGCGGAGGCGAGGTAGCCTCAATTCTCTGCCGCGCTCTGGTCTCTTGTTTCTCCTCGTGACCCGACGAAGTCCCCGGACCGGTCTGCTGCAAAAGTCCGTGAGGACGAGTGAGAGACACTGGGGAGGAAGGGAGTTCGCTGGAAAGGAACCCTCGGTCTTTCCAACGGTATTGCGGAGCAGAGAGGACTGTGGCCACGCTGGGAGCAAGGACGGTCGCTAGACCCAGGTGTGTTGCAAAGTGGTTTTGCTGATGTGTGGCCGGGAGGAACGTTTGCGATGCATGACCACGGTCCTCTCTACGATTGCTGCTGGTGATGTGAAGGGGCTGGTTCCGAGTGACTGTGTGTCTTGGTGTGCGGGGTAGGGCCCTACCCCGGTGTTCCCAAGCTTCTTCCTTCCGTATGTGTGTGAACTGTTTGTGTGCGACTTGTTCTGGGTTCCGACTCCGAACAAATCATGCCAATGTACGTGGTACTGGTTGGAACCACAAGGAACAGGCATTGAGCTAATGCGGAAAAGGTGTTGTTGTATATAAATAGTGTTCAATAGTGGCTTGTGGATGAGGAGGGCAATTTCAGCGTTTTTCAGTGGAGTCTGAGGCCATTTGGGAATGCCACCTTTTGCAGGCGCGCAAAAGGTGGCGCCAAAACGCTGGCGCGCCGAGCCCCTCTCCATGGTTCTGCTTAGTCGTGACGCCCTCCCGAAGGTGGCTGTATGACTTCGTGCCCCTTCACCCCCGGCCGGCGCGCGCCCCTCCGCAGGCAAAGACGCCACCGTGCGCCGGAGGCGGAAGTGAGGCGCGCTTCAGGTTTGGTGCAGTGAGACCGTGGAGCGGTGTCGCGCCTGGGGGGAGGAGATCGGCCCCGCCTCGTGCACCGCGCTCTCTGTTAAACGTCTGAAAACAAGAGCGCGGTGCACGACCGACGAAGCCGGCCGGGCCTAATGGCCGGCAAGGAGGCACGGGGCCGAGGTGGAGGAGCGTTGGCGCGACGCGCTTTCTTGGGCACTTCTTTGTCGCGCACAAAGAAGTGCCGATCGTCTGAAACATCAGGCCAAAGAAAGATGGTCCAACAGAAGATGATCGCTACACTCTCCGCTGTGACCGACAAAACCCCCGAAACCACCGAGAATCCCCGCAGCTGGAAGCAGAGCCTGCTGCTGGCCATCGCCGTGGGCGGCGGCACGCTGGCCGTGGCCGCGTTGGCCGTGCTGACAGTGCTCCTTAATCTACCTCAGAAGGATGCCTTCGACCTGCTGCCCGCCGACCGCACGATCGTGGCGCTGAGCGGCGATTCGCCGTTGTTCCGCCAAGCCTTAGCCTCGGTCGCCCCGAGCCTGCAACTGCCGGCCTCCGGCAGCGGACGCGTGGTGGCATTACTCGCCACCGGCAGCAACCAAGAGGAGTGGGTGACACTCCCGCGCATCGGCGCCGACCTCGACGATCCTGCCCTCGGCCTCTCCCCCGCCGCCCGCGCCGTGCTCGGCGTCGGCGATGCCCTCTCGACCCTGCCCGTGGCCGCCGCGCTGCCTGCCGACGGCGAGCTCCTCTTTATTGCCAACGTGCCCTGGCTGCGCGCCAAGGCGAACCTCCACCCCTTCGCGGCCGCCGCCTTAACGGGACGCAGCGCGCTAGGACTCGGCGCCAAGGGCGGCCTCTGGCAGCTCTCGGTGGACGGCGGACCGGTCGGCGACGGCCTTGGTCGCTTATTGCCGCTGGGCGTGCGCTCGCCCGCCTTCGCGCTGGCCGCCGCCGATCTGCCCGGCCTCATCGCGACGGTGCAGTCGTGGCAGCAGCCCGACGCCCGCCTGATCACCGCCGGACTCGTCCGCGCCGCCATCGGCCGCACTCTTGGTGCCGACGTTCTCAGCGGCGCCACCCTCTCTGCCCTCGAACAAGCCACGCTCATCAGCGTCGCACCCGTCGGTTCCGGCTCGGCCCGCTTCGCCGCGGTGCTGCCTGCCGGTGCCGACGATGCCCCCACGCTCGTCGAAGCCTTCGGCGCCGCTTTCGCCCGCTCGCTCCCGCGCGCCACCGTCGCCCGCCAACAGCTCGACGAAGAGCGCGCCGTGGTCGACGCCCGCTTGGACCCGACCAGCGCCGTACGCACCGAGACGAACCTGGGCGGCTGGTCCGCCGTCTCATGGTCGCACTCCGGCAGCCTGCGCAGCCTGGCCGCCGCCACCTCGGGCTTCGACAACCGCCTGCTGCTCGGCAGCGACGACGAGGTGCTCGCCGGCTTCCTGGCCGAGGCTTCGCCCGACCAACTGGCCGTCCTCTCGGACCGCGGCACCCTGGTGGCCGCCGGCGTCCTCCGCCCGGCCCTGCTCGCCCCGCTCATTCCGCCCTCCTCGGCCATCCTGCTCACGCGCGGGCTCTTTCCCACCCTTCCGTCATTCCCGGTCATTTCCTGGAACCTGACCGCCCAAAACGGCGTCTGGAGCCTCCTGACCGAGCTACCCCCCAGGTGACGAGCCGCCATCCGGCCGCGGTGGCAAGTCCGCGCCGGGTCAGGTAGAGTCCACCCGTTTTCCGATTCCTCCTCCTATGTCCTTCCTCCGTATCGCCAAACTCCTCTTCCCGCTCTCGGTCATCGCCGTGGTGGGATCGGTCGTCATGTTCTTCTATCCGGGCCCCCGCCTGAGCATCGAGTTCACGGGCGGCACGCTCATGGAAGTCAGCGTTCCCGACACCGTCACCAAGGAGGCGCTGGAGCAGAATCTCAAGACGTACGACTGGCAGGACGCCGGCGCCGAGTCGGTGAACGTGGCCAAAACGGCCAACGGCACCTACTTCCTGCGCACCCCCAACCTGGACCCCGAGCAGCACAAATCCGTTGTCGCCCACCTGACGGGCGAATTCCCGGAGATGCAAGAGCTGCAGTACACGTCCATCGGTCCGACGGTCGGCGCCTCGCTGCAGCGCCGCGCGCTCGCCGCCCTCGTGGTCGCCGCGCTGGCGATCATCGTCTACCTGACCATCGCCTTCCGCACCGTCCCGCGCGACCTCTCGCCCTGGAGCTTCGGCTTGGCCGCGGTGGCCGCCCTGCTGCATGACCTCGTCATCGTCATGGGCATCTTCACCATCCTCAGCCACACCACCAGCTTCCAGGTTGATACGCTGTTCGTCACGGCCATGCTCTCCATCATGGGTTACTCGGTGATGGACACGATCGTGATCTTCGACCGCCTCCGCGAGAACCTGGCCATCGAGGGTCGCCGCGAGTCGTTCGCCGAAGTCACGCAGAAGAGCGTCGTCCAGACCCTCACGCGCACCATGAGCACGGCCGCCGTCACGCTCATTATGCTCGCCGCTCTCTTCCTGTTCGGCGCCGAGAGCATCCGCTGGTTCATGCTCGCCCTCATCCTGGGCACCGTCATCGGTACGTACTCGTCGTTCTTCGTCGCCACTCCCTTGATCGTCTACCTCCGCCGCTCGCGCCGGTAATCCCCTCCCGCCATGCCTTCCACCACCAAGACCGAGCGCCCCGGCAAGGGCCAGATCGTCGCCACTGTGACCGTCGACCCGGCGCAAGTCGCCGTCGCCGAGCAGAAGGCGCTCGCCCGCCTGGGCCAGCGTGTGAACATCAAGGGTTTCCGCCCCGGCCATGTGCCCGAGGCCATGCTCCGCGAGCGCGTCAGCCCCGGTCAGCTCTTGGAGGAGGCCGTGCGCGAGCTGATGGCTACGGTCATCCCCGAGCTGCTCAAGGACGAGAACATCAAGCCGATCGTCCCGCCGAACATCGAGGTGCAGTCGCGCGAGCCGCTGGTGCTGACGATCACCTTTGTGGAGCGTCCCGAGGTGACGGTGAAGGGCGCCGACAAGATCAAAGTTGAGAAGAAGGAGAAGCCCGTGACGGACGCCGACGTCGAACGCGTGGTCACCGGCCTGCTTCAGCGCTTCCGTGAGACAAGCCAGAGCACTGTCCCGGCCAAGCAGGGCGATGAGCTGGTGCTGACGGCCAAGGCGACCGACGCCAAGGGCGAGGTCGTCTCGGAGCTCGCGATGAACCACCAGCGCCTGCTGCTCGGTTCCACCCGCCTGGTGCCCGGCTTCGACGAGGCCCTCGTTGGCCTCAAGACCGGCGACAAGAAGACCTTCACGCTGACCGTCCCCAAGGACGCGCCGGTCGAGCGCCTGCGCGGCGCCAAGGTGACGGTGGAGGCCGAAGTGGAGAACGTGATGTCGGTGGTCCTGCCCGAGCTGACCGATGCCTTCGTGAAGGAGCGCTTCGGCCTGCAGACCGCCACCGAGATGCGCGCCGAAATCCGCACCTCGCTGACCCAGGAGAACGAGAAGTTGGAGCGCCAGCGCCGCGAGCAGGCCGTGTTCGACGCCCTGCGTGACGCGGTCCGCGTCGAGCTGGCCCCGCCGCTGATCCAGGCCGAGGAGCGCGTGCTCTTGAACGACCTGGTCGAGCAGCTCACCGCCCAAAAGCGCACGCTCGCCGAGTGGCTCGAGGAGAGCAAGAAGGACGACGCCACCTTCCAGAAGGAACTGACCGAGCGCGCATCGGAGCGTCTCAAGCTGCGCTTCGCCCTGGAAAAGGTGCTGGAGGAGCGCAACCTTGAGGTCACCGACGAGGAGCTCACCAAGGAGATCGGCTCGATCCTCGAGACCGTTCCCGAAGAGGAGCGCGAAGGCCTCGCCGACTACTACGCTCCCACCGGCGAGGGTTGGGCGCAGCTCAAGTGGCAGCGTCGCGTCGAGAAGCTCATCGCTTCGTACCTCGGCTAACGGACGAGGGCGCTTCCGCCTTCACCCACTCCGCCGCGATCCGCCGGGTCTCCGCCACGGTCTTGATGGCTTTGCAGGCCTCACGGTGCACCACTACGCGCTGCTGCGATACCACGCCGACAATCGCGTCGCGCACTTTGCGCGCGTCCGGCTTGCAGCAACGGGCGAAGCGGTGTGTCAGGCGGACGTCGGTCTGCAGGCGCACGGTCCAGGTGGCGCCGTCGGCGGGCTTGCTGCCCGGAGCGGCGGCGACGGCCAGCGTCTTGGCGATGGCATCGATGGCCCCGAGCGCGGCCGCCAGCTTGAGCTGACCCTGGCCGACCTTCACCAGGAAATCCTGGCGCGCCTCGCGGCCGGCGTCTTCTCCTTTGAGCGATGAGAGCAGCGTCAGGTCGGCATCGAGCTGCGGCAGGCGGCGGCCCTTGAGCGCCACGTTCAGCGCCTCGCGGCCCCGCTCCAGGTACGACTCGCGGTGGCGCTCGGCCAGCGCCTTGCGCAGGCGCGTGCGGGCGGCGGCCGTCTTGAGCAGCGGCATCCAGCGCGCGGACGGGTGTGGCTCGCTGGCGCGGATGATATCGACCACGTCGCCGTTCTCGAGCGGATGCTCCATCGGCACGATCTGGCCGTTCACCTTGGCACCCTTGTAGGAGAGACCGAGCTGCGTGTGCACCGAGAAAGCGAAGTCGAGCGGGGTGGCCGCCAACGGCAGTTCCACCACGTCGCCGCGCGGCGTGAGCACGAAGATGCGGTCGTGGCCCTCGTTGCCATTCTCCGGCTCGGCCTCGCCCTCGGGCTGGCGCACGCGGCGGCCCGGGCGCGGGGCGGCGCCCTCTTTGTACGTCCAGTGGGCGGCCACACCGAGTTCGGCCTCGCGGTGCATGGCGGCCGTGCGGATCTGCACCTCCACCAGCACGCCCGCCGGCACGCCGGGCAAGTGCGTCAGTGCCGTATGCAGGCTCTGGTAGCCGTTGGGCTTGGGCAGCGTAATGTAATCCTTAAAGCGGTTGGGGACGGAGTGGCCGAGCTGATGCAGACAGCCGAGCGCGCGGTAGCAGTCGGTGATCTCGGGCACGATGATGCGCAGAGCGAACAGGTCGTAGACGTCCTCGATGTCGCCCATCCCCTTCTCGCGCATCTTGGCGAAGATGCTGTAGGGCTGCTTGGCGCGGGCCTCCACGCGGGCCGGCAAGTCTTGCTGCCGCAGCGCGGCCGCCAGTTGGGTGCCGACGACGCCCAAGAAATCGCCGTAGCGCTCCTTCAAACGGTTGAGCTGCGCGGCGATGCGCTCGCTGTCGGTGGGATAAGCGATGGGGAAGGCCAGCGCCTCCAGCTGGTGCTTGAGTCCGTAGATACCGAGGCGGGCGGCCACCGGGGCGTAGACCTTGAGCGCCTCGCGGGCGAAGGGCGCCTGGCGGCTGGGTGAGAGCAGGTTCAGGTGCTTGAGGATCCAGAGCTTCTCGCAGAGCGTCACGAGCACGGCGCGCGGGTCGGCGCTCAGGTTGAAGTAGGCGGCGCGCAGCTGGCCGATGGGCAAGCGCTGGCCGCCGGCCTGAACACGGTGCAGGCGG
>JAGOUB010000034.1 GCA_018061525.1 Candidatus Peribacteraceae bacterium | reverse complement strand
CCAAATGCACTTCTTGGCCGAGGAAGAACATCTGGTGTACGTGCCGGAAATGATGGTCTTCTGCGCCTTATTGGATTTTGAGTCACGTCCGCTGCCCTTTCAGTATCTCATCCGCACAGGAGACCGTACCACCAGTCGACTGCTCTTTTCTCACGATGCCAAGACCGGGAGATTCTGCGTCTTGGTTGGCCTAACGGATGATCAAGCCGCCTGCAGTTGGGGTGACATCGGCTTGGCTGGCATCACCTTCGAACAACAATCCTGAGACTGACGGAGGCCCGCTTCCGTTCAGAACCTTGGTCCCGCATCGTTCCATCGCTGCTACTAGGGTTCATTTCTCGTGTCCGCAGAATACTGGCGATGGCTTTGTCAGCGTGGAATAGACCTGGTGAAACACCGTTTCGCATCAGAACCTCCGCCCCTACTATTCGTCCGCTGAGGTTCTTTTCCTGTGTCGAGAAATTGACTAAGTATTAATACAATGTATTAATATAACATTATGCGTCAGGTCGAAGTCCCTGTCTCGCGTCTGCTTCTCAGTAACCACGTCGTTGAGGCGGCCGTCATCTCGTACGCGGATCTCATCGCCCGCGGCTTTGCCGATGCCGTCCACAAGGTGGTAGTGGCCGAGGTGTTCCCGGGAGATGCCCGTTCGCGCAAGTTGGCCGCCGAGCTAGAGGCGATGGAGCTGGCCGACCCCGCGGAGCGAAACTTCGTGGTGATCGAGGGCAACCACCGCGCTGTCGCCCATGCCCTAATGCGCCTCTCATTGCCGTGTCTGGAGTTGGAAAACGATGCCGATCTGGAGGAGTGTCGCCGCTTGGCGGAAGAGGGGAGGGGAGGCCGCTTCGTGCACCGCGATACGGAGCTGGAGCCGCTCATTCGCCGCGCCCTGGAGATGTCTGCGACGCACCTGACTTACAGTCCGCGCATCGCCGTCGAGCATGCTCGCGAGCTTGTGCGTACCCAGACGATCAACGTGCTTGAACTGCCGCGCTTCTTGCGCGACCAGGTTCTTGTCTCTTAATAGTGCGACGTCCACGCGAGGTCGGCATCGATTAGGACGCGCACATCCGACGGTTCACTCCCAGACCAGTCCGCCCTCGACGAAGTAGGCTTCGACGCGGATCTTGCCGATCGTGACCGGACAGTACGGCGTGGGACGGGCGCGCTTGATGGCGCGGCGGAGGCCCGTGCGATCGAGTACATCGCGGAAACGGTCGACGGCGCTGCTGTTGCTAAAGTCGGTCATTTGCGTGAATTGCTCGATACGCTTGCCGGTGACGTGCACGCCGCCGTCCTGCACGTCGATGCGATAGGCGCCCATGCGCGTGTCGTCGAGGTGGGGGCGCAACACCACCGTCTGGTTGGCCGCGACCGGCTCGGGCGTGGCGATCTCCGTTTCGCGGGCGTTGCGTGCGGCGACGACGATCGGCATTAGGCGGTTCATCAGCTCCTTGGTGCCCTCGGTGGTGGCGGCCGAGATCTCGGCGGCAACCTCGATCTTCTCCTTCTTGAAGGCCTTGCGGATGGTGTCGAGGTGGTCGGGAATGAGGTCGATCTTGTTGAGCACGACGAGCTCGTTCTTGGCGGCCAGCGTGGCCGAGCTCTTCTCCAGTTCTTTGCGGATGGTGCGGTACTCCTGAATCAGCAGCCCCGGATCGAGCTCGCCGCCCTCGGGCGGGAAAGCACGGTTCACGTCGATGAGGTGCAGCAGGATGCCGCAGCGCTCCACATGGCGGAGGAACTCGTGGCCGAGGCCCTTGCCTTCGCTGGCCCCCTCGATGAGGCCCGGGATATCGCAGAGCACAAACGAGCGGTCGCCGACGGTGACCACGCCCAGGTTGGGGACCAGGGTGGTGAAGGGATAGTTGGCAATCTTGGGCTTGGCTGCGCTCACCACCGAGATGAGCGTCGACTTGCCCACGTTGGGGAAGCCGATGATGCCCACGTCGGCCACCAGGCGAAGCTCGAGCTGCACGTGCACGTGCTCGCCCTTCTCGCCGAGTTCCGCGAAATCCGGTGCCTGGCGAACAGAACTCTTGAAGTGCGCGTTGCCGAAGCCGCCGCGTCCGCCCTTGGCCGCCATCGCCTGGTCGCCGTGCGATTCCAAGTCGGCAAGGATCTCGTCGACCGGCTCACCGTTGCGCTCGGTGCAGCGGATGATCGTGCCCGGCGGCACCTTAAGGAACAGGTCTTCGCCGTCGTGGCCGCCCATATTCTTGCCGCCGCCAAAATCGCCGCGAGCGGCGGCGAAGCGCTTGCGCGAGGCGTAGTCGGAGAGCGTGTCGGTGTTGCGGTCGGCGATGAAATACACGTCGCCGCCGCGGCCGCCGTCGCCGCCGTTGGGGCCGCCCATGGGCTCGAACTTCTCGCGTCGCCAGCCGACGGTACCGCGTCCGCCGTCGCCGGCGAGCACGTCGATGGAGGCTTCGTCGAGGAACATGGCCGCAGTATAGCGATTTCTTGCGAAAAAGCAGGGAAATTGACAGTATTATCGTATGGATCTGAAGAAGCAATTAGCGATCGCGAACGACTGCCTGCACCTGCAGGGCGAACTGCAACTGGGCGTCGCCGTGCAGCACCAGGACGAGAATGGCCGCGACTGGACCAAGCAACTGGTCGGCCTCTCTGTCGCCACGCAGCTTTGCCGGCTGGCGCTCTACGGATCGCTGCAGGCGAAAGAGGATCGGCCGCTCGAAGAGGTGCGCGAACTCGCCCTGTCGCACCTCGCCTCGGACGATGCCCAGACGTTCGCCGCGGGTATCATCAAGAGCGCCGACAAGGCGGGCGCGAAACATACATTGCCGATCTTCCGCATCATCCCCATCGCCCGCGGGCTGGTCGACGAGGTGCTACCTCTCATGCCAGATCGGGCAGGGGAGTCACCGACGCTCCAGCGGACCGTTATGTCGGCTCGTTTCGCGTTGTCGCTGCTGGGCATCAGCCGCGCGGTCGTTGACCGCGGCAACGATCCGTCGTTGAACCCTGATGACTACATGGAGCGCGTGCGCGACGATCTTGAGCGCGGAGGTCCCGATCGCGCGGCCGCGTTGATCGAGACGGTGTACGGCTCAACCAACGAGTACCATCTCCATCCAAAGATTATCGTGTCGGGAGCCATTCTCGCTGGCGAGCGTGAGATCTTCGGTGAGACCCGCAGTCAAATCAGAGTGAAGTTTTCGTCGCCTGAATCGGGGGCTGGATCTTGACGCTCGTGTTCTGTCACTCTACACTCCCGAGTGCTAATCTACTGACCGCCCCCACCCCACTATGTCCAAGATTATCGGTATCGACCTCGGCACCACCAACTCCTGCGTCGCCGTCATCGAAGGCGGCGAGCCCACCGTCATTCCCAACTCGGAGGGCAACCGCACCACGCCGTCCATCGTCGCCTTCAAAGACAAGGAGGTGCTCGTCGGCGTCTCGGCCAAGCGCCAGGCCGTCACCAACCCCAAGAACACGATCTTCTCGGCCAAGCGCTTCATCGGTCACCGCTTCTCCGAAGTGAAGACGGAGGCAGGCCACATGCCCTACGAGGTGAAGGCCGGCAAAGAAGACCGCGCCGCCATCGTGGTGGACGGTAAGGAGATGCTCCCCCAGGAGGTGAGCGCCAAGGTGCTCCAGAAATTGAAGAAGGACGCTGAGGCCTTCCTCGGTCAGACCGTCACGAAGGCCGTCATCACCGTGCCGGCCTACTTTGACGACAGCCAGCGCCAGGCCACCAAGGAGGCGGGCGAGATCGCCGGCCTGGAGGTGGTCCGCATCATCAACGAGCCCACGGCCGCTGCTCTGGCCTACGGTCTCGATAAGAACGACAGCAAGAAGATCATCGTCTACGACCTCGGAGGCGGCACGTTCGACGTCTCGGTGCTTGAGCTCGGCGACGGCGTCTTTGAGGTGGTGGCCACCAACGGCGACACGCACCTGGGCGGCGACGACTTCGACAACACGATTGTCCTCTGGCTCCTTGAGGAGTTCCTGAAGGACCAGGGCGTCGACCTCTCCAAGGACAAGATCGCCATCCAGCGCCTGCGCGAAGCCGCCGAAAAGGCGAAGATCGAGCTCTCGTCTTCCACCGAGACCGAGATCAACCTGCCGTTCCTCACGGCCGACGCCACGGGCCCCAAGCACCTTGTCACTAAGCTGTCGCGCGCCAAGCTCGAGAGCCTGGTGGAGGACTTGGTGGCCAAGACGGTCGGCCCCTGTGAAGCCGCGCTCAAGGACGCCAAAATCTCCAAGTCCGACATTGACGAGGTCGTCCTCGTAGGAGGCATGACGCGCATGCCCGCGGTGGTCGCCAAGGTGAAGGAGCTCTTCGGCAAAGAGCCGCACAAGGGCGTGAACCCGGACGAGGTCGTAGCCATCGGCGCCGCCGTCCAGGCGGGTGTGCTCGGCGGCGACATCGACAAGGACATCGTGCTCGTCGACGTGACGCCGCTCTCCATGGGCCTCGAGACGCTCGGCGGCGTGGCCACCAAGCTCATCGAGCGCAATTCCAAGATCCCCACTAGCAAGAGCCAGGTCTTCTCCACGGCCGCCGACAACCAGCCGTCGGTCGAGATCCACGTCGTCCAGGGCGAGCGCGAATTTGCGAAGGACAACAAGTCGCTCGGCCGCTTTATCCTCGACGGCATCCTGGCCGCCCCGCGAGGCATGCCGCAGATCGAAGTGACGTTCGACCTGGACGCCAACGGCATCCTCTCGGTCCGCGCCAAGGACAAGGGCACGGGCAAGGAGCAGCAGATCACCATCCGCGGCTCTACCGGACTCAGCAAGGAGGAGGTCGAGAAGATGAAAAAGGACGCCGAGCTCAACGCCGAGGAGGACCGCAAGAAGAAGGAACTCATCGATACCCGCAACGAGGCTGACGGCCTGATCTCCACTCTGGAGAAGCAGCTGCGCGAGAACGACGCCAAGATCTCCGACGACGTGAAGAAGAAGGTGAACACCGGCATCGGCGAGCTGAAGGACCTGCTCAAGAAGGAGGACGCCTCCAAGGACGACATCAAGAAGAAGACCGAGGAGGTCGCCGTGGCCGCCCAGGAGATCGGCAAGCTCATCTACGAGCAGGCCCAAAAAGAGCAGGCCGGCGGCGGCGAGAAGAAGGACGGCAAGGACGGCGTCGTGGACGCCGAGGTGGTGGACGACAAGAAGTAATCCAAAGGGTTCCAACTCCGAATGCCCGCTCCGGCGGGCTTTTCGGCATTCCCGGTTCATTTGCCACAGGAGACATTCAGTGTCATAGATAGGCTATGGGTAAACCTCTTGCTGAACCGGATGATTTTGCCGACTACCTGCGTGAGTCCGTCACTGGCCTCGGCCTGACGCTCGTCGACGTGCAGCGCGACCACGGCATCGCGCTGTTCAAGAACGTGCTCGGCCGCGAGCGCATGACCCGCGACAAGTTGGAACGCCTGCTGACCGCTCTGCCCTTCCAGCCAGATAAGAAGCTTGAGATCCTCTCCCGCTATGCCGGACAGGCCCGCGAGAGTTTGCGCGAAGTGGTGGTGGCCGGCGTCCGCGTGCACACGCAAGAGGGCCTCGCCGAACGCGCCGACATCGGCACGAGCGCCATTAGCTACATCCTTCACGGCGACCCGCGCCGTCGTGAGGGCTCCGTGGCTCGTGAAGTGACGTGGGCGACCTGGCTGGCCATCGCCAAGGTGATGGATCTGCCGGAATTCAGGACAATCGCCCTCTGGCGCAAGCACATGAAGGCGGTCTTGGAGGCCGAGGATGGCGCCACGCCGTTCGGCACCGAGGTGGAGCTGCTGCTCGCCCGTCATCCGGAACTCTCCATGAACAAGCTCCGCACCGAGCGGCCAGCGCCTTTTGACCAGATGACGGTGCGCGCCTTTCAGGGATTCATCCGCGACCTGCGTGCCGGCGAGCCGCAGCCGTGGCCGCAAATGCGGTCGCTGCTCGATGTGTACGGCGCGGTGCCTACCGAGGAGACCGGTTTTGCCTTGGAGTGGGCGAAGGCGGTGCGTCCTCTCTCCACCAAGAAACAAAGCACGATGCAGTTGAAAGAAGGTGAAGCCGCCTACCTCGCTGCCCGCCTGGCGCTGATCAAGCAGGTCGCGGCCGAGCGCAACGGCGGCAAGCTGCCCGTGCGCCGCGCTCCAGTTGCCCGCACCGAGCCCGAGGCTGATTTCAGCGGCGATGAGCCTGAAGAGGAAGATGAGGACGCCGCCCGTGCCTTCGCCGAGGCCGATGATGAGAGCGACGAAGCCTGGGACGATTACGCGCGTCTCGCCAATCGCGACGACTATTGAGCACAAAAAAGCCCGCCGACCGGCGGGCTTTTTCTTTGTTAGAGAGGGATCAGAGCTTGGAGCCCATGAAGGCCGCCAGCTCGACGATGCGGTTGGAGTAGCCCCACTCGTTGTCGTACCAGCCGAAGATCTTGGCCAGGTTCTTGCCCATCACCTGCGTGAGTTCCAGATCGATGATGCAGCTGTGCGGGTCGCCAACGATGTCGCGCGAGACGATCGGACGGTCCTCGACACCGAGGATGCCCTTGAGCGGGCCGGAAGCAGCCGCCTTCTTGAAGGCCTCGTTGATGGCCTCGGCCGTCACTTCCTTGCTGGTCACCACCGTCACGTCGTTGAGCGAGCCGGTGGGCGTGGGTACGCGGATGGAGACGCCGTGCATCTTGCCAGCCACCTCGGGGACCACTAGGCCGATAGCCTTGGCGGCACCGGTGCTGGTGGGGATCATGCTGAGCGCGGCGGCGCGGGAGCGGCGCAGGTCTTTGTGGGGCAGGTCGAGCAGCTGCTGGTCGTTCGTGTAGCTGTGGATCGTGTTCATCAGGCCGTGCTCGATGCCGAAGGCGTCGTTAAGCACCTTCACCATCGGCGCGAGGCAGTTGGTGGTGCAGGAGGCGTTCGAGACGACGTGCATCGTGGCCGGGTCGTACGTCTCGTTGTTCACGCCCATGCAGAACGTGCCGTCGGCCTTGTCGCTGCAAGGAGCCGAGATGATGACCTTCTTGGCGCCGGCCTTGAGGTGCAGGGCGGCGTCCTCGCGCTTGGTGAAGCGGCCGGTCGACTCGATGACGATGTCGACCTTCATCTCCGCGTGGGGCAGGGCGGCGGGATCCTTCACGGCCGAGACACGGATCTTCTTGCCGTCCACGACGATGCCGTCCTCGGTGTGCGTGACCTTGCCCGGGAAGGTGCCGTACGTGGAATCGAATTGGAAGAGATGGGCGAGGGTCTTGGTGTCCGTGAGATCGTTGATGAGCACCACCTCAATGTCGGGGTGCTTGGCAAGGATGATGCGCAGCGCCTGGCGTCCGATGCGTCCGAATCCGTTGATCGCGAGGTTCATGTGGAAAGGAGGGGAAGTTGCTCCCAGTATAGCAAATTCCGCGCTTCTCGGCGACCCGCATCCGCGTTCAGAATGACATCAGCGCCTCGTCGAGACGGCCCAACTGTTCCGGCAGGAGCTTGGCGCTCTTAAGCGAGCTGGCGACGATGCCCACCGGCACGTCGGTGTTCGCACTCTCGGAGTAACGGTGGCTGAGGATGGCGGCATGGCCCGAGGCGTGGTTCACGTACTTGATGTGGCTGCCCTTGCCGCCGCTGTCGACCCGCTCCAGGCCGAGTGCTTTCATGAGCCGGTCCAGCTTCTGGAACGTCGTCATCTCGCCCAGCGCCTCGCGCACCGCCTGGGTCAGGCGGCGCTCCGGCTCGTCCTCCACTTCGTTCTCCTTCTCCTTCTTGTCTTCTTCTGGAGCGAACGAGACGGCGAGGGTCGTGCGGCGCGTGCCTGCGATTTCCTGCGTATGGATCTGCGCGCCGGGAAAGACGGCCGCCAGGCCGGGAATGTCAGCGTCTTCCACGCGGCAGAAGAGGCCTTCTGGATGGGTGGTAAGCTCAAGCGACGGGAATTGCCGGACGGCGGCTGCCACCTGCGGTCGGCGCAGCAGCAGATACATCGTGGTGCGCAGGCCCCGCACCGTCCGCTCCAGGGTCTCGAGAGAACCGGCGGGCAGCAGGCTCCAGTCGATCTCGGCGTAGGGCGTCTCGTCGTCCGGCAGCCACTGCCCGTCCTGGGTCGTGAGGCAGAGGGGCTCACGGTCGCCCCTCTCGTCGGTTCGCAGGCAGTCCGGAACGGTCACCATGTGGTCGCCGAAGATGAGGATGTCCGAGGGCGCCGGATCGGCGATGCGCTGGTGCATGATGGCTGCCTCCGGGAAGAGATGCATGAGCGTCAGGTCGTCGGGGTAGCGTTCGCCGCCACGGGAACGCGGCCATTCCATCTGCGACGCACCCTCCAATGCAGGGCCGATGAGGGCATGCGTGCGGGCGCTTAGGTTGGCCTGGGCCGTGCGTCGCAGCGACTTCTTGAACATGTTGTAATTAGATCGTTCGGCGGATTCCAGCTTGTACGCGTGCCGATCGAATGGGTTCAGGGCCATGGCGTCGATCTCCACCGACAGTGCCGGCTTTTCCGCCAGCAG